>JANMOK010000300.1:0-12092 GCA_031369165.1 Paracoccaceae bacterium | reverse complement strand
GGGTGTTCACCATGGAAGAGGTCTGGCTCGAGCGGTTCCCGGGCGATGCTTCTTCAGTGCATCTGGTCGATTTTCCGGAGACGCCAGCAGTTTGGCTGGATGGTAAATTGGCAGCGAAATGGGATGAAATCCGCAAGGTTCGGCGGGTGGTGACCGGTGCGCTGGAGATCGAGCGAGCGGAAAAGCGGATTGGTGCGTCGTTGGAAGCAGCGCCGGTGGTGTATGTAACTGATGCCGCAACTCGCGAGGTTCTACAAAGCGTCGATTTCGCCGATGTGTGCATCACGTCCGGGCTGGCGATCAGCGCAGCTATGGCCCCAGCCGGGGCGTTTGCATTGGCTGATGTCGAAGGAATAGCGATTGTTCCTGGCCTCGCCCCCGGCGACAAATGCCAGCGGTGCTGGAAAATCCTGCCCGATGTGGGGACGCACAAAAACGCTGGGGTTTGTCTACGGTGTGATGAGGCATTGGGGTAAGCGCAACGCGGTTCCCTCACCCGTTTGACGGGGGAGGGTTAGGGTGGGGGCGTTCGATGCGATGGACAAAATGCACGACTTTCAGCGCAAAACTTACCGCCGCCCCGCCACTTCATAAACCCCGCCTCTTTCCCGTTTCCCCACCGCCACCACCACAACCGTCAACCGCGAATCCTCTACCCGATAGACCAGTCGATACCCCGCTTGGTGAAGTTTGATCTTGTAGCAATCTGGCATCCCATGCAGGGCCGAAGCGGGAACGCGCGGGGATTGCAAGCGTTCTGCAAGTTTCTTTTTGAATTGCTCGCGGATTGTGGACCCCAGTTTTCTCCATTCCTTCAAAGCGGAAGGCAGAAATTCTAGGTCAAAGGCCATTCAAAACGACCGGGATTCCCGTCTCGTGTGACCGAGATTTGATGATCTCGGCAAGGTCGATGTCGTCCAGTCGGTCCAGCATGGCCTCATAAGTATCCGCAGGAACCATGTAGGCCATAACACGGTTGTGGTTCAGCACGGCGACAGGCTGGCCATTAGCCTCGCCCATAATTGCCGTCGGGTTGCGTTTCAGGTCCGAGACGCTGATGGCGACATTGGCTTGCACACGCTGCATTTTGTTTCATCCTAAAAGGTGCTGTATTTGATGCTATATATAGCGCAAAATATGGAAAGCGCAATTACACTCTTCTTAAAACGCTGCATTCCCTCACCCGTTTGACGGGGGGGTCAGCGCGGGGGCCGCATTGAGCCCTCACCAAACCCTCAAAACCCCATTTCACCCGCACCTGAAACGTTTCAGATCATCACCAAGTCGACGCATTTTTCTGGCAACCACCCCGACACCCTTTTCACATTCCATACCTTAATTTCTGGTTAATTTGAAAATTTATATCATTCATTATCAATTATTTACGCGCTCCCGCGCGCGCGCGGGAAATACCCTCACTTGCCCTTTTCGGCCCAAAAAACCAATCTGCCCGAAAATCAGGGGCAAGCATGAGTATCGGCGTCTTTTTCGCGGTTCTAACCGCCGCCCTGATCCACGCCACATGGAACGCGCTCATCAAGACCGGAGCAGACCGTTATCAAGGCATGCTGCTGCTGACGCTGACCCAAGGTGTCATGGCCCTGGCGATGGTGTTCGTGTTCCCGATTCCGGCGAAAGAGGCTTGGCCGTGGCTGCTGGGCTCCGGCTTTTTCCACACGTTTTACAAGCTGTTCCTGAGCGCCGCCTATCAACGCGGCGACCTGTCCCGCGTCTATCCCATCGCCCGCGGCGCGGCCCCGGTGATGGTGTTGGCCATGGGTTGGCTGTTGGCAACCGACGTGATCTTGCCGATGGAAATGCTTGGTATCTTGTTGGTTTCGGGCGGGATATTGCTGTTGGCGCATGGGGTTTGGCACAGTGGCGAAACCCGATCTTTAGTGCCGTTCGCCCTGGGTTCAGCGGCCTGTACCGCCGGGTATTCGATTGTAGACGGTCTAGGGGCGCGGGTGTCGGGCACGGCCTCGGGTTATGTCGCGTGGCTATTTGTGCTGGACGCGGCGTTTTTCTCGGTTTGCACATTGGCATCAGGTCGGCAGGCGGCGTTTGTGGCAACGTCACGCCAATGGCTGCTTGGTGCGTTGGTTGGGGGACTATCCTTGGCCGGGTATTGGATCGTGGTTTGGGCGATGACGGTGGCACCAATTGCTTTGGTTTCGGCATTGCGCGAAACTTCGGTGCTGTTTGCCATGGGGATTGGGGTGGTTTTGATGGGTGAAAAGGCGGGTATCAGCAAAGGATTTGCCGCGTTGCTGATCTTTGGCGGCATCGCGGCGATACGACTATGACCTTGCCACAATTGACGTTGGTCTTGGGTGGGGCGAAGTCGGGCAAGACTAGCGGGGCCGAAGGGCTGGCGATAAAGACCGGCTTGCCCAAAACCTATGTTGCAACAGCGCAGGCGTTTGATGAAGAGATGGCGGCGCGAATTGCGCTGCATCGAACCGAGCGTGGCGATAGCTGGGAAACAATCGAAGAGCCGCTTGATTTGGCGGCAACTCTTCGGGCGATTGCGTCCGGACGTGTCGTGCTGGTGGATTGTCTGACGCTGTGGCTGTCGAACCTTATGGCTGCCGAGCGCGATCTTGAATACGAATTCGACCAGTTAATCTCTGCTCTGCGTGATTGTGCAAGTCCGGTTATTTGCGTGTCCAACGAAGTTGGCATGGGACTGGTGCCGGAAACGCCCTTAGGGCGCGAGTTCCGCGATGCGCAGGGCGAGCTCAATCAATTCGTTGGCATGTATGCCGACCTCGCCATATTCATGGTGGCGTCTATGCACGTAGTTCTCAAAGGAAAGCTGCCTTGATCACGCGCTTTTGGTGGGTGCGGCACGGGCCGACGCATTCGCAGGTCATCAACGGCTGGAGCGATGTTCCGGCCGATTTGAGCAATACGGACGCAATTGCCCGGCTCAATCGATTTTTGCCAAAGAAAGCGCTGTTGGTGTCATCAGATTTGCAGCGCGCGCGCATGACGGCGGATACATTGGCTGGCAAAAGGACCCGCATGCCCGATGACCGCGACATGCGAGAAGGCAGTCAGGGCAGTTGGGAAGGGAAGTCTTCGGACGAAATTGCCAGGACCGACCCGGAATTGAGCCGCGAAGTTTGGCAGAGTCCCGGCGATGTTGCAGCGCCGGGCGGCGAAAGCTGGAACACGGTCTGCGCGCGGGTTACGCTGGCTGTTGCGCGGCTTAACGTGCCAGAGCAGTGCGACGTGGTCGCCGTCGCCCATCATGGACCGATCCTGGCCGCGCTACAGATCGCTAGTGGCATCAGCGCCAAGGCCACGCTGGCATTCGTGATCAAGCCGCTGTCGGTGACAAGATTGGAGTACCTGCACGATGCCCGCGTCTGGCGCATTGGATTTGTCAATCACATTGCGTGATTGTCTTGGACAAAATTCCTGATTGGACTCTTGGCAATTCGCCCACGAATGTGTGGCTTGGAGGATCGCATGACCTACACACTCGCCATTGGGGATCGAATTTATTCAAGCTGGTCGCTGCGCGGCTGGTTGTTGTTTGCCAATTTCGGGTTGTCGGTGCAACTGCGCGAGGCGCGGCTCTACACCGACGAAATCGGCAAGGTTTTGGCCGACTTTGGCGGCGCGCGGCTGGTTCCGGCGGTGAGGTCGAACGATGGTTTGGTGGTTTGGGACAGTTTGGCGATTGCCGAGACTTTGGCCGAACGGCATCCGGCGGCGGGGCATTGGCCTGCTGACCCGGCGCTGCGGGCCTTGGCGCGAAGCATGTGTGCCGAGATGCATTCGGGGTTTCAGGCCCTGCGCAGTGCGTGCCCGATGAATTTGGAGTACCGGTTTGTCGGGTTTGCGGCCAGTGAGGCGGTGCGCAAAGACTTGGACCGGATCGAATTGATTTGGCGATTGGCGCGTCAGAATTCCGATGCGGACGGGCCTTGGCTGTTTGGCGATTATTGCGCCGCGGACGCGTTTTACGCGCCCGTTGCAAGCCGGATTGCCACGTATGGACTGCAAGTTGGCGCGGCCGCACAGGCCTATGCCACCGCGCATCTGGCGGATGACAGGTTTCGCGAATGGCGCACGGCTGGCCTGGCCAATTTTGTCGCACAGCCGAGTTACGCGATGGATTTGCCGACGGTTGCCTGGGAAGATTGAGTATTTGGAGAACCCTGAAAGGGACGTTCGAAAAGGTTGCGTTAACCAAGTATCAACGCCGCTAAGCGATTGTGCGGGATTCCAGAAGGGATTCACATGATCGCGCGGGCTTACACGGTGGCGTTTCAAGGTGTGGATGCGCGGATTGTTGAAGTGCAATGCGCGGTTGCCCCGGGCCTGCCGGCCTTCAATCTGGTGGGCCTGCCCGACAAAGCGGTGAGCGAAGCGAAGGAGCGGGTGCGGGCGGCGTTGACCTCGCTGGGGATCGCGTTGCCGGCGAAACGCATCACGGTCAACCTGTCGCCCGCTGACCTTCCCAAAGAAGGATCGCATTTCGATTTGCCTATCGCACTGGCTCTGTTGGCGGCAATCGAGGTGTTGCCCAAGGCGGAAGTGGCGCGGCAGGTGGCTTTGGGCGAATTGTCGCTGGACGGCACATTGATCCCGGTGATTGGCGCGTTGCCAGCGGCTGTCGCGGCGGCGGCGGCGGATTTCTCGTTGATTTGCCCAAAGGCTTGCGGAGCCGAGGCCGCTTGGGTGGAGGCGGTGCAGGTGATTGCACCGGCCAATCTGCTCGATTTGATCAACCATTTCACCGGGCGCAATGTCTTGGCCCCCGCCGAACCTGGCGAGGTTGTGAACACTGGTTTGCTGCGTGACATGCGCGACGTGAAGGGGCAGGAACGGGCCAAGCGGGCGCTGGAAGTGGCGGCGGCGGGGCGGCACCATTTCTTCATGGTGGGCGAACCGGGGTCGGGCAAGTCGATGATGGCGGCGCGTCTGCCGGGGATATTGCCGCCGCTCGACCCGGAAGAGGCGCTGGAAACCTCGATGATCCACTCGCTTGCGGGGCTGCTGGAAGAAGGCGGCATCAACCGGGCCAGACCGTTTCGTGCGCCGCATCACACCGCTTCGATGGCAGCGATTGTCGGCGGTGGCAGGGATGCCAAACCGGGCGAGATTTCGCTGGCGCATCACGGCGTGCTGTTTCTCGACGAGTTCCCGGAATTCCCCCGGCCTGTTCTAGAAACGTTGCGCCAACCGGTGGAAACCGGCGACGTGGTAGTGGCGCGGGCGAATGCGCATATCCGCTATCCGTGCAAATTCATGCTGGTCTGCGCGTCGAACCCGTGCAAATGCGGCTATCTGGCGGACCCGTCACGCGCCTGTCCGCGTGCGCCGGTATGCGGGCAGGATTATTTGGGGCGGATTTCTGGGCCATTGATGGACCGGTTTGACATCCGCATGGAAGTGCCGCCGGTTTCGGTTTCCGATTTGAGCTTGCCACCGGCAGCGGAAGGGTCGGCGGAGATTGGGGCGCGGGTTGCCGAGGCTAGACAGGTTCAGCGTCGGCGGTTCAAGGATCATGCCGGGATTTCGTTGAATTCAGAGGCCGAGGGCGATTTGCTGGACGAGATTGCGGCCTTGGATGCCGAAGGGACGGAGTTGTTGAAACGAGCGACGGAGAAGTTTCGCATGACAGCGCGCGGCTATCACCGGATTTTACGGGTGGCACGGACGATTGCCGATTTGGACGGGTCAGCGACGGTGCGCAAACCGCATCTGGCCGAGGCGATTGGCTATCGGATGGCGCTTTAGCGCCTATTCTTTGTGGCAAATAAATTTCTGGTCAAACGACGGGAAATCGTTGGACAATCGTTGTACCATTTGAGCGTCTCAAAAGGATTCCGCCGATGAAATTCCCGACCCAAATTTTCGACCGCCGCGCCCTGCTGAAATCGCTGTCTTTATTGCCAATATCGGCGCTGGGCACCGTGCCGTTTTGGGCAACGCAAGCAGCGGCACAGGCTGGCTTGGCCGCTGGCAACGTCTGCATGGTTTCACCAGAAACCACCGAAGGGCCGTACTACATCGACCCGAAACTGATCCGCGCTGATATTACGGAGGGAAAATCAGGGGTGCCATTGGCCATGACCGTGCAAGTGCTCAGCGCCGAATGTGTGCCGCTGAGCGGTGCCCGTGTGGATATCTGGCATTGCGATGCCGACGGCAATTATTCCGGCTTTGCCAGACAGGGCAGTGATGCAGCGCTGGATACCGAAGGGCAAACGTTCCTGCGCGGCACGTTGTTCAGCGATGCCAATGGCGTGGTAACCTTCCAGACCATTTTCCCGGGCTGGTATCGCGGGCGGGCGACACATATCCATTACATGATCTATCTGGACGAAAATACCGTGCTGACGTCGCAAATCTTTTTTCCGCAAGCCGCAATTGATGAGCTATATCGTGCAGTGAGCCCCTACAAAGAACGGGCGGGCTCGCCGGAAATAACCAACGATGATGACAGGATCGCCCGAAATGCCGGCGATGGCGCCATAGCCAGTTTGGCTGCGGATGGAGCGGGTTATGCTTCCGCTTTGGTGGTGGGTGTTCAGGTCTGAATTGCGGCGACGAAAGCGTCAATTTCGGCGTCAGTCGTGGACCAATTACAAACGAGACGTGCGGACAATGGCTGTGAATCCGGTCCTTCAAGCGACTGATTTTCGGGCCAAAAATAGTATTTTGCCCCCAATTCTTGCGCCTTTTTGTGACCCGAACGGGGCCATTGGGCGAAAACCATATTGGCCTGGGTTCTGTGGTTTAGTGATGCACCGGGGATTTGTCCTATCGCGTTGGAGAGTTTCGTTGCTGCTCGGTTGGCTTTGGTCGCCAAGTCCAGCCAAAGACCATCGGTCAGACAGGCGTCCATTTGCGTTGATAGGAAGCGGTGTTTGGAGAACAGATGCGCCCCGCGTTTTCGACGCAATTCAAATTCCCAAGCTTTGGATGGGTCAAAGAGAATGACGGCCTCGACACCCAGCAAGCCATTTTTGGTGCCGCCAAATGACAGGATATCGACACCTGACTTCCATGTCGCTTCGGCGGGTGTGCAGCCCAGCGTGACAAGCGCATTCGTAAAGCGGGCACCATCCATATGCACCGGAATGCCAGCGATTTTGGCCAGTTCGGCGATTTCGGCTGGTGTGTAGATGGTGCCGTTTTCGGTGGCGTTGGTGATGGACAATGCTCCGCGCTGCACCCCGTGAACGCCAGCGGTTCCGGTGTTTTGGATTGCTGCGGCCAGCAGTTTCGGGTCGATCTTGGCACTTTCACCGTCGATCAAAGTCAGTTTCGCACCGCCGGTAAAGAACTCGGGGGCGGCACATTCGTCAACCGCGACATGGGCGCTGCGGTGGCAATAGATGGTAGCCCAGGGCGGGCAGAGCAGCGACAGGCTGAGGGCGTTGGCGGCGGTGCCGGTCGCCACCAGATAGACGGCTGCGTCCGGCTTTTCAAAGATGTCACGGATTTTGCCTGTGACGCGTTCCATAATGACGTCGGCGCCGTAAGAGCTGGCGTAGCCTTGGTTGGCTTTGGCGACGGCCTCGATGATTTGGGGCGCGGCGGGACCGGCATTGTCGGAGGTGAACCACATCAGAGCATTCCTTTAATCACGTGGTTTTCCAGTTCATCCTCGGGCACATCGAACTCAGGCGTCGTTTGACCCCGCACCGAGATTTTGGCTTGGTGCACGCTGTCTGGATCGCCGGTCAACAGCGGGTGCCAAGGATAAAGTGGCTTGCCTTCAGCCAGCAATTTGTATGCACAGGTAGCGGGCATCCATTCGATGGTAGATTCCAGGTTGTCGGGCCGGATCACCACGCAACCGCGCACCAGTTGTTTGCGCAGCGCATAATTGCCGCAGCGGCAGGTTCGGTCGTCAAACAGGCGACATGCGACCGAGGTGTATTTGACCTGGCCGCTGTCTTCGTCTTCCAGTTTTATCAAGCAGCATTTGCCACAGCCGTCGCACAATGCCTCCCATTCGGGCCGTGTCATTTCTTCGAGCGGGATGGTTTCCCAAAAGCGCGGACGCAGGTCGGTCATCGCGTTTGCGCGAGGATGGCGCGGGCGTCGACGCAATCTTGGTTCATCTGGGTGATCAGCGCTTCAACTGTGTCGAACCTCTTTTCCGGGCGCTGAAAGGCGACGAGGGCGACGGACACTTCGGCGCCATAAAGATCGCCGGTAAAGTCAAAGATAAAGACTTCCATGTTGGGGGTGTTCTCGCCAAACATCGGGCGCACACCGATTGAGGCGACGCCCTGAAACCGGCCCTGACGCGGGCCATCGATCACATCGACCCGAACTGCATAGACGCCAAAGCGTGGCAAGTGCAGGCCGTCAATCTTGAGGTTGATGGTGGGAAAGCCAAGGTCGCGACCGCGTTTTTCGCCGTGCTGAACCTGACCTTCGATATGGTGAAGGTGGCCCAGCATTCGGGCAGCGTCTTCGGGGTGGCCGTTGGTCAGGGCTGTGCGGATCGCGCTTGAGGAGAAGTCGCCTTTTATGTCGGATACCAAGGGCGCGATAGTGACACCAAATCCAAGTTGCGGGCCAATGGACTTGAGCAAGTTGGCGTCCCCCGCGCGGCCTTTACCAAAGCGGAAATCTTCGCCGATAACCAAGTGGCGGATGCCGAACCCATTGGCCAACACGTCGCTGGCAAAGCGTTCGGCGGATAAGTTGGCGAGGTCGGCGTTGAAGGGGATTTCGTAGAGCTGCTGGATGCCAAGTTTTTCTAGGCGATGCGCCCGCGCTTCGGCATTCATCAGGCGGAAGGCCGGGGCACTGGGGGCAAAAAACTGGCGCGGATGCGGCTCAAAGGTGATAACGCCCAGCGGGGCATTGAGTTCGCCGGCGGCGGCGCGGGCAAGCGCGATGACCGATTGATGCCCAAGGTGAACGCCGTCAAAATTGCCCAGTGCCACCGATGCGCCTTGGTTGGTTTTGGCCAAGCCAAGGTAGGAATGGTGGCGTTTCACCGCAGCTTGCCCATCGCCAAAGTTGCCGACAGCTGGTGTTGTTTCAGGAACGCTTCCAACATGCTTTGATCCGGGTTTCCGCTTGCCGTGCCGGTTTCCTGCGCAGCGATGCCACCAGTGATGAACAACGTATCCAGATCTTCGCCGATGCCACCGGCAATGTCGGTGTTTATGCCATCACCGATGCACAGGATATTGGCGTCGGGGCCAAGGTCGGACAGACGGTTGCGGGCGAGATGATAGATCGGCGAATGCGGTTTGCCGAAATAGAAGCTTTCGCCACCGATATCGGTATAGGCGGCGGCCAAGGCACCGGCGCAAAAGATGCGTCGCTCCCCGACATCGACCACGATATCGGGGTTGGCGCAGAGGAATTTGAGGCCGCGATTTTTGGCTTGCAGCAGGATGGCGCGATAATCTTCCGGCGTCTCGGTGCGGTCATCGACCAATCCGGTGCAGACAACGCCTTCGGCTTGGTCGAGCGGCACACGCTCGATGTTGGTGCCTTGGAAGAAGGACAGGTCACGGTCGGGGCCGATGAAATAGACTTTTCGCCCGAATAGGCCCGAAACCATCGCGTCTTGGGCGGCATCACCGGATGTGACGACGAAATCGTAACAATCGTCGGGTGCGCCCAAAGTGGCCAGTTGCCGTGCAACATCGGCATTCGGGCGGGCGGCGTTAGTGAGCAGAACGACTTTGCCACCGGTATTTCGATAGGTTTGCAGCGCCTTTACGGCATCAGGAAACACGTGCTTGCCATTGTGCAGACAGCCCCAAAGATCAACGAACAGCGCATCGTAGCGGGCGGAAACTTCCGACAATGCGCTGATGATTTGCGTCATAATTTGAGATTCGGGATAATCTGTTTTTTGCGGCTCATGATGCCGGGTAAAACGACAGTATCGCTAGTGACTTTGGCTCCGAAGGATTTTTCGGCTATGGTTTTGACGAGGTCGTTGGGTACCAGAAGCGTGGCTTCTTCGCGCAGGATGTCTACCACGAACAGCAGCACTTGGTCGGCACCATCCTCCTTCGCCACCGCGGGCATGGCGGCCATCAGGCTGACTTTGCGGTCGAGAACGATTTGCGGTGCCGTGGTTTCGAGCACGGAGACGCGGAATTGTTTGCCAGAGACTTCGTATTCTTTCGAATCCATCCGCAGCAGCTCGGCGTCGGAAAAGGCTGATACGTCGGATTTGGCGGCGAACATTTCGGCGGCATAGGCGGGAATCGAAACCCCCAAATCCAGCGCCAGTTTCTCGGCGACTGCTTTGTCATGCGCCGTCGTTGTCGGTGAGCGGAATGCAAGCGTATCGGACAGGATACACGACAGCATCGCGCCCTTGATCTCTCGCGGCATGCGGGCACCATCGGCCCCCATCAGATCGTGCATGATGGTCGCGGTGCAGGCCAAGGGGCGAATGGTGATGTCGATCGGCGACTTGGTTTTCAGGCCGCCCTGCAGCAGGTGATGGTCGATCACCGCGAGGACCTGCGCGTCGTTGATCGACGGCGGCAGTTCGGCGATATTATTGGTGTCGATGATGACGACATGGTCGTCGCTGGTCACGTCGGCAATGATTTCTGGCTTTGGAAGTTTCCAGTGTTTCAGGACGAACAAGGCTTCGGTATTTGGCTCGCCCAAAAGCTTTGCCTGCGCGGGCGTGTTTTTCACTGCGCTCAGATACCAAGCCCAGATGATGGCGGATCCGGTGGAATCGGTATCGGGGGATTTGTGGCCGAAAACTTTGATGCTCATGTGGTCAGGTCCAATCGCAGAGGCGGAAATCGCGGTCCTTATAGAAGCGTGAGCGCCGCGAGGGAAGGGACGGATTGCCGCGACTATTGTGCAATTTTTGCACTGTCAGTGGTTGACTTGGAACCCAGCTCACCCTAAATGCACGCCACTGGCACTCACCTTGGGCGAGTGCTAATTCCAAAGACCAACCAAGTTGGAAAACGCAAGGGAGCGCATCCATGAAATTTACACCACTGCACGATCGCGTGCTGGTTCGCCGTATTGAAGGCGAAGAAAAAACTGCTGGCGGGCTGATTATTCCCGATAGCGCCAAAGAAAAACCGTCGGAAGGCGAAGTCATATCGGCCGGACCGGGCGCGCGCGACGAAACCGGCAAACGCGTTGCCATGGACGTGAAAGCAGGCGACCGCATTCTGTTCGGCAAATGGTCGGGTACCGAGATCAAGCTCGACGGCAAAGACCTGCTGATCATGAAAGAAAGCGACGTGCTCGGCGTATTGGCCTGAGTGCTTCACCCATAACCGAAATTTAGGAGTGCTGAAAAATGGCTTCCAAAGAAGTTAAGTTCAATACCGATGCCCGCAACCGCATGCTGCGCGGCGTGGATATTCTGGCCAATGCCGTCAAGGTGACGCTGGGGCCAAAAGGCCGCAACGTTGTGCTGGATAAATCCTTTGGTGCTCCGCGGATCACCAAAGACGGGGTGACGGTCGCCAAGGAAATCGAACTGGAAGACAAGTTCGAAAACATGGGTGCCCAGATGGTGAAGGAAGTTGCTTCCCGCACCCACGACACCGCCGGCGACGGCACCACCACGGCGGTTGTTCTGGCCCAGGCGCTGTTGCGCGAAGGCATGAAATCGGTCGCGGCGGGCATGAACCCGATGGACCTGAAGCGCGGCATTGATGCTGCGGTCAACGCGGTTGTCGCCAGCATCAAGAAACAGTCACGCCCGGTCAAAGATTCGGATGAAGTGGCTCAGGTTGGCACCATTTCTGCCAATGGCGAAACCGAAATCGGTCGGCAGATTGCCGATGCGATGCAGAAAGTCGGCAACGAAGGTGTGATCACCGTTGAAGAAAACAAAGGTCTGGTCACCGAGACCGAAGTCGTCGAAGGCATGCAGTTTGATCGCGGCTATCTGTCGCCCTATTTCATCACAAACGCCGACAAAATGCAGGCCGATCTGGAAGATGTGCTGATTTTGCTGCACGAGAAAAAACTCTCGACCTTGCAGCCGATGGTGCCCCTATTGGAAGCTGTCATTCAGTCGGGCAAACCGCTGTTGATCATCGCCGAAGATGTTGACGGCGAGGCTTTGGCCACACTGGTTGTCAACAAACTTC
>JANMOK010000240.1:0-1532 GCA_031369165.1 Paracoccaceae bacterium | reverse complement strand
CGGTGTTGGGCGAGCGGATGATCCGGCCTGACTTTACGGTTCCGGTGGTGCAGATGCACATGGAACACGGGGAGGAACC
Source organism: Paracoccaceae bacterium (assembly GCA_031369165.1). Taxonomy (GTDB): domain Bacteria; phylum Pseudomonadota; class Alphaproteobacteria; order Rhodobacterales; family Rhodobacteraceae; genus JANMOK01. The sequence continues at coordinate 1,453 of JANMOK010000240.1, read as the reverse complement.
GGCACGGTATACTTATGCCGGGCCGGTGTGGCGGCAAGGAGCGGCTGAGACGGTGCAGGTGGGAATTGAGGTTTTCGACGGGCGCGATGTGGCGCAGGCGGATGCCGAGGTGTTTGCGCTGGTATCCGGGGCGGTTGGTGAGGCCGACTGCATGACCGGCGATCTGGGTATTGCGCTGGCGGCGATTGAGGGTTTGCAGACTGGAGAGCGGCGCAAAGCAGCGCTGCGGCGGCATCTGTGGCGACCGGTTCGCTTTGAACGCTTGCTGGCGCGGTTTGCGGGCAAATTGCCGCCGCGCGGGGTGGTTTCGAAGGGTGGCGCATTGATCGGGATGCGCGGGGCGGACGAAATTGCCGAGCGGCTGGCGGTGTTGGCGCAGGATGCGGCGTCACCGCCTTTGGCGGACGAAGAAGTGGCGCGTTTGAGCCATGTCCTGGCGGTCAAGGGGCCGTCAAGCGCCACCTTGGCCGAGTTGCGCGGGTTGGGCGGGTTGAATGCGGCCTTGGACCGGTTTGAAGTGCGGCTGGAGGCTTTGGCTGCCCGGGGGATTGGGGATGTGCCTTTTGACGCAAGTTATGGCCGGGCGGCGATGGAATATTATGACGGTTTCGTATTCGGCTTCACGCGCGGCGCAGTGCAGGTTGCGGCGGGCGGGCGTTATGATGCGATGACGCGGGTTCTGGGGGGTGGCAAAGGGATACCGGCGGTTGGGGCGATTGTGCGGCCTGAGGCTTTGTTGGCGCTGGGTGGGGCTTTATGATGTTGAAACTAGGTTTGCCTTCCAAAGGCCGCTTGCAGGATCAGGCGGTGGATTGGTTGGCGGCGCGGGGCATGGCGGTGGAGCGCGGCGGTGACGGACGCGAATACGCGGCGCGGTTGACCGGAGTTGCAGGGGTGGAACTGGTGCTGCTGGCGGCGGGGGAGATTCCACGCGAATTGGCGGCGGGGCGGATTCATCTGGGGGTGACCGGGCAGGATATGGTTCGCGAGAAATTGCCGGGCTGGGATGGTTTGGTGGTTGAAAAGCTGGCTTTGGGCTTTGGCATTGCTGATCTGGTGATCGCGGTGCCACGGGCGTGGGTTGATGTTGAGGGGTTGGACGATCTGGATGCCGTGGCGGCGGCATTTCGCGCGAAACATGGGTTTCGCTTAAGGATTGCCACGAAATACCATAATCTGGTGCGCGAGTTTTTGCGGGCGAATGGGGTGGCGGATTATCAGTTGGTCGACTCGCAGGGGGCTACCGAGGCGACGGTGAAGAACCTGCATGCCGAGGCGATTGCCGATATCACCTCATCGGGAGCGACGTTGCGGGCGAACCATCTGAAGATATTGGCGAATGCGGTGATCCTGCGCTCGCAGGCGGTGTTGTTCGCGTCGAAAACGGCGGATTGGAGCGGTGTGTCGTTGGGCGATCTGGCGGGCAAGACGGGGATGCAGCCATGATCGTGCT
>JANMOK010000212.1:0-6513 GCA_031369165.1 Paracoccaceae bacterium | reverse complement strand
GTCTTGTGCTTCAGCCGCCGAAACGCTGATGAATGAATGATCCGGTCCCTATCACGCTGAAACGCGGTCCGATGCACCGAATCCGGTTCGCCATGCAAGCGCCCGCGCGAATCCTCTGGCCGACAGGCGAAAACTGCTAACATGACTGACCCTTGTCGCAATCGCGTTTGACGCTTACATTCATTTCAACAGCTTAGCCGCAATTGCCAAAGGCCGAAAGATGCAGCTTACCCTTCCACCAAAAGTTACCGACCGCGCCTATGGCCAGTTGAAAGCCATCGCCGCCGCATCGGGCGAAGTCAAACACCTGCGCGTGGCGGTCGAAGGCGGCGGGTGCTCCGGTTTTCAATACGACCTGAAATTCGATCTACCCGCCGACGACGACCTGGTTCTGGAACAAGACGGCGCCAAAGTGCTGATCGACCCGGTGTCGCTGCCATTTCTTTCAAACGCGGTGATCGACTTTTCCGAGGCGCTGATTGGGGCCAAATTCGTCATCGACAACCCCAATGCCAAATCAAGCTGCGGCTGCGGCACCAGTTTTTCGCTCTGAAATTCGAGAATACCCAAATCGCGCCGCCAAACGCCAATCCACGTATTGGTTGATAATTTCGATACATTGATCAGAAATACCCAGTCCGCGCGCTTCGTTGGCAAACACGCATTGTACGTTTGCCAGCGATTTGTTGGGTTCGTTGGTGGAAAACGGCAAGACGCATAACCCGTCCGCGACCACGCCAAAATTGCGCATTACCCTTGCCAAGGCCACAACCGGATCGGGCAGAAAATCGCGAAAATGCAAATATTGCACTGCCACGCCGTGCAATTCGGCCAGCCGAGCAAATTTCTCGCAAGCGGCAAGTTTGGCCGACCACAATTGCACGGGCGACGCATAAATGCGCGAAGCCGCATCGCGCCGTTCGGTCATCCAAGGATAAGTCAAGAATTGTTCGGCCGATTGGTGCCGCGGTCCTTTGACATGATAGGGGTGCCGCCAAAGCGCCATCGCCCAAGAATACGGGTCGCGCACCATCATGATGACCCGCGCATTCACCCGTACATATGCGTCGTCAAACACCGGGCAGCCATGTTTCCACATCATCAAAGGTGGCACGTTGCTGTCAGTCTCATCGCGCAAGGCGTGTCGATATTCCCGCGCCCAGCGACCTTGCATCTTGTCGCGAATGACAGCCGCCAAGACCGGGTCAGGCTCGGGCCTTTGGGACGAACCGGGCGGCCGCAACGTGACACCGGGCAATTGGCGCAACATTTCTGCGACTGCACGCGTGCCGGTATTTCTTTCACCAAATATTTTTATGAAAGCCGGATTGCTCAACCCCGTCTCCTGAGTCATCGTGCAGTGAGCGCTGACAAGGTTAGAAAAAGGTTAAGATCGTCGGACCATGAAAATAGCGACCTTTAATATCAACGGCATCACGGCACGTCTGAGCAACCTTTTGGATTGGCTCAAAGAAACCTCACCCGACGTGGTTTTGTTGCAGGAAACCAAGAAACAAGACGCCGATTTTCCGCGCGAAGAAATCGCAGCACTGGGTTACAACATCGAAACCCACGGCCAGAAAAGCTTTAACGGCGTCGCCATCCTTTCCAAACGCCCCATCGAAGACGTTAGCCGTGGCCTGCCCGGCGACGATAGCGACGAACACGCGCGCTGGATCGAAGGAACGATTTCCGGAGACAAAACCGCCATCCGCATTTGCGGCCTGTATCTGCCCAACGGCAACCCGGCGCCGGGGCCAAAATACGACTTCAAACTGGCTTGGATGGAACGCCTGCGTCACCGCGCCCAGGCATTGATTGCCTCCGAGGAAATCGCCCTGATGACCGGTGATTTCAACATCATCCCGCAAGACGAAGACGCGCATGAACCCGAGGTTTGGCAACTCGATGCCCTCGCGCTTCCCACCTCTCGCGACGCATACCGCCGCATCTTGAATCTGGGATTTACCGAAGCATTCCGCGCGCTCGATTCAGCACCTTTGAACTATACATTTTGGGATTTTCAAGCAGGCGCTTGGAACAAAAACAACGGCATTCGCATCGATCTGTTCCTGCTAACCCCTCAGGCTGCCGACCGCCTATGCGACTGCAAGATTGACCGTTTCATGCGCGGGCGGGAAAAACCATCCGATCACGTGCCGACTTGGGTAGATCTGGATATTTGAGCGGCCAATTACCGCGTCACGTCGGTGCCGTAAAGCCAGTTGAATCGCCAAGAAAATAACGACGGCAGCGAATGCGAAATCAACGTCATCCCCGCATGCAGCACAAAGCGTTTCAGAGGATTTCGCGCGTGATAAATTCGCGCATTCGCTGCTGATTGTTTTTGGCTCCGCGTGCAGCGGGTCTTGCGGGCAAACTCATATTTGGCAAAAGCCGTCGCAACATCCGCAGCGTTTGCCAATTCGCGCGCCAATACATACGCATCTTCCAATGCCATCGTCGCCCCTTGGGCAAAAAAAGGCAGCATCGGATGCGCAGCATCTCCTAACAGCGCAATCGGGCCTTTTGACCAAGTTTCCAGAGGCGGATGGTCAAACAAACCCCAGAGATACGATTTGTGACAGGCGCGCACCAAGGTTCCAACCGGGTCCGGCCAATTACCAAACTTGGACCGCAACTCGGCCAAATCGCCCGCGATGCTCCATCCTTCGGCGGCCCAGTCGCTGCACTCTTCCACCGCAACCAAATTGATCAGGCTCGACCCCGCTATCGGGTATGAAACCGTGTGCCGTCCGGGTGCTACATGAATCAAGGCTGCCGTGGGGTGCCGCACCGGCAACGCGTCAGCAGATATCACGGCGCGCCAGGCAACATTGCCGGTAAACTGAACGGCGGTATCGGTGAACATTTGCCGGCGCACCTGTGATCGAATGCCGTCGGCAGCAATCAGGCAATTGGTTTCGTGCAACGAGCCGTCGGCAAACTCCATCCGGGCGGAGCTTTCGTCCGCCGTCACACGCAACATCGCCTTGCCGGTGTGCAGCTTGACGCCGGCCGCGACCGCCGCTTCCGCCAGCAAGTCCAGCAAATCGATGCGATGGAACTGCAAATACGGATAGCCCCAGCGCAGCACGGCCCCAAATCCCATCGGAACTCTCGCAATGCGACGGCCTGTCGTGCCGCTGCGAAACTGAACAGCGCTGGGCGTGTTGGCGATCTTTTCGGCCGCTTCCAGCAGACCGAGCGCCGCCAAAACCGCACAGCCGTTCGGGCTGATCTGAATTCCGGCCCCTACCGCCGTCAGGGCAGGCGCTTGTTCGAACAAGTCAACGGCAATTCCGCGCTTTGCCAACGCCAGCGCCGCCGCCATTCCGCCAATACCGCCGCCTAAAATGGAAACATTCTCGGGGGGCACATTATTTCCCATGACAGGCCCGGTTTGGGCGCAACACTATGACTATGAAAAGTTTGGTACGGCAAGCTCGAGATTTGGTGACAACAACAATGCCGGAGCGTTGCCCCGGCTTGCCATAGTCTAACCCGCCGTCTTATTCGTCGCGATGAACCTTTTCCTTGCGTTCGTGGCGCTCCTGCGCTTCCAGACTCAAGGTCGCAATCGGGCGGGCATCCAGGCGTTTCAATGAAATTGGCTCGCCTGTTTCGTCGCAATACCCGTAGGACCCCTCGTCGATCCGCCGCAAAGCCGAGTCGATTTTGGAAATCACCTTGCGCTGCCGATCCCGCGTGCGCAGTTCCAGCGCGCGATCGGTTTCCTCTGAGGCCCGATCCGCCACATCGGGAATATTGCGCGTGCCTTCCTGCATATCCTCAATGGTGCCACGGCTTTCCTCAAGAATCGAATGTTTCCACGCGACTAACTTGTTGCGGAAATATTCCAGCTGCCGCTCGTTCATGAACGGCTCGTCTTCGGCAGGTCGGTATTCGGAATCGAGAATGGTTTCGGCTTTCATTGCTACTCCACTCCAAGTCTTTTGAGGGGCTGACTGGTCGCCTGTGTGCTCGTTGGCCAGCGTCATATGGCGCCCCCCCCTGTTTATCTGCCGCCAGATACAGCGAGTCGCTGGCATTGTCACGCGCAACATTGGCGCGAACGCGTGAATTCCAGCAACCTGTCCGGCGCACGACGCCATACAGGAAAAAGCTGGCGAAATTATGAACGCCTTTCTGCCCAACATTTGCTGATGCGCCAGTTTCAGCAAAAGCGACCAAGTTTACTTCAACAGATGTTGCCCTTGGCGGGTCGGACGTGCTCTCTTGCGGTTGCAACACACCGAAAGGGCCAGATGATGGTCACGACAGTTCGCCCCGTTACCGCGAGTGACTTTCTTGCATGGTCAGCACTTTGGAAGGATTACCTCGCGTTTTACTTCACCGAAAAGCCACAAGAAATGTACGAAATTTCCTGGGCCCGTGTCATGGACCCTGCCGAAAAAATGCACGCGTTCTTGGCCGAAGTTGACGGGAAACCCGTCGGCCTTGCCAACTTCCTGTTCCATCGCTCGTTCTGGGAAGTCGAGGATAAATGTTATCTCAACGACCTCTATGTCCGCCCCGAGTTGCGCGGAACCGGTGCCGGTCGCGCCCTGATCGAGGCAGTTTATCAAGCGGCAGACGCGCAAAACTGCCCGCAAATCTGGTGGTTCACCGCCGAAACCAACATGACGGCGCGCCGCCTGTATGACCGGATCGCCAAAAAGTCGGAATTTGTCGAGTATGTCCGGTGAGCCTGCGCTTTGCCGTATCGCTTTTCGTTGCCCTGACCGCCTGCGCCCCCTCGCTTGCGCCCGCCCCGGACCTGCCAACCAGCGTCACCATCATTCCGGGCTTCACCGCACAAAGCCACAGTCGCGGCGTCGCCCGTTCGAACGCCACCGTTGCCGCCGATTTCCTCGACCTTGTGTTCCAATTGGAAAGCGGCCAGCCGGTGCCGATACTGCTGCGCTATGAAACCCCGGTGCGCGTCTACCTGCGCACCGCCACCCTGCGCCGCCGCAGCGCCGATCTCGAATACCTTCTCGCCCGCATCCGCAGCGAAGCTGGCATCGACATTGCCTCCGTTGATGACGAAACCCAAGCCAATCTGTTTATCGAAGCGGTCCCGCCCGGCGGCCTGCAGCGTGCCGTGCCGGGTGCTGCATGTTTTCTCGCCCCGGCGGTGAGAAGCTGGGCCGAATACACCGGACTTTCGCGCGTCAACCGACCGAAATGGTCACGCCAAGGCGCCATAAACTACAACAGCATATTCATCCCCACCGGTATTTCACCGCAAGAGGTAAGGGATTGTTTCCACGAAGAAATCGCCCAATCTCTTGGGCCAGTCAATGACCTGTATCGCCTGCCGGACTCGGTGTTCAACGACGATAATATGCACTCGATCCTCACACCCTTTGACATGACAATCCTGCGTGCACTTTATTCGCCAAACCTCACCACCGGCATGGGCCGCCCGCAAGTGGCCGCGCTGATCCCGGCAATCCTGGCTCAAGCGAACCCAGCCGGGTCCGGCATGGCCCCACAGCCGCGCGGCCAAGAACCCGACGGGTGGAAAAGCGCCATCGAAGGCGCCTTGACCCGCGATTCAAATGATCGCGCCCGTCAAACACAAGGTGCCCGCGCAGTTTCCATCGCCCGCAACATCCTGCCAAACGATCATCGTCTGGCGCTGTCCGAATTGGCCCTGGGGCGGTTGCTGCTGAAAGAAACTCCCGAACAGGCAGCGAAACTTTTTTTTGAAGCCTATCAAGTCTCTTTAACCGTCGGCGACCCGGTCCGCAGTGCCCATGCGGGCCTGCATGTCAGCGTTATCGCGCTTTCGCTTGGCCAGTTCGACGTCGCGCTGGACATCGCCGACCGCCATCTTGCCGATTCCCGCCGCGCCGAAAACGCCACCTTGGTTTCTGGTTTTCAAGCCGTCCGGGCCGAAGCCCTGTTGCGCCTTGGTCGCGCGGCAGAGGCAAAGTCAGCCCGCGCTGAATCGCTGCACTGGGCCGAATATGCTTTCGGATCATCACCCAAAGCGATAGCTGAAGCCCAACGCCAAATCGCCGGATTGGCTGGCAATACAGAGAGTGCCCGATGATTCTACCCATCGCCTTTGTCATCGGCTTCATCATCGGCTGGTGGCGCGCGCAGGCACGCGGCGGCAACCTGCCCGACAAATTGCAATACGCCGCGACACACGGCATCGCCATTGCGCTGGCGGCCTTGGTTGTCACCATCGCCGCCGATTGGGCTGGAGTAGTGTAATTCTGGCAAGAAGTCCCTAAGTAACCGTCGGTATCCGGGGAAACCATGCTGCGTCTGACGCCCATACTCGTCGCCATCCTTGCCGGTCTGATCATGTATATGATTTCAGCCTGGCGCACTGCACGTGAACTCGACGCGCGTTCAACGCTGCTGGCTGACGCGCCGATTCTGAAACTGACATCGCAACTGGCCAAAACGCTGGCGCTAAAAAACCTTTCAGTTCATGTCTATGAGGTCGAACAGGTCAACGGACTGGCGGCACCGGATGGGCGCATATTCATC
>JANMOK010000132.1:0-9421 GCA_031369165.1 Paracoccaceae bacterium | reverse complement strand
GACGCGTCAGAACCGCGATTCGGGCCTGCAAATCCCCTCCGAGTTCTACACATTCCACCAGTTGCACCACGCCTTGGGCTATCCCGTTGTCGCCATCCGCCTTGCCGCTATTGCTTTTGGCGGCGCTATGGCCGGGCTGGGCGGTGCCTATCTGTCTCTTGTGCGTATCCCGCAATGGACCGAAGGAATGACCGCCGGTTCGGGCTGGATCGCCTTGGCAATCGTCGTTTTCGCCTCGTGGAAACCCTCGCGCGTTCTGATCGGCGCTTATCTGTTTGGCGGCGTCAAGGTACTGCAACTGAACCTGCAGGCGGCAGGCGTTTCGATTCCAGTGGAATACTTGTCGATGTCGCCGTATCTGATAACCATACTGGTTCTGGTCGTCATATCCGCCCGACGCGGCGGCGCGCAAAGCGACGCCCCGGCCTCGCTCGGACAAAGTTTCCATGCCTCGCATTGAGGCGGCCTATCAACAGGGCCTAAAGGCCCGCTAAAACTGGAGGAATACCAATGAAAAGACGCGATTTTCTTGCAAGCAGCGCCGGTGTGGCGCTGGCCGCTGCAACGCTGCCAGCTTGGGCGGAAAGCCACGGCATGGTCAAGGCCGGGTTCATCTATGTCGGCCCGGTCGGCGACCTTGGCTGGTCGTTCCAGCACGATCAGGGCCGCCAGCAGGTCGAAGCCGATCTGGGCGACGCCGTTGAAACCGTGTTTGTCGAAAGCGTGCCCGAAGGCGCCGATGCCGAACGCGTGCTCACGCAAATGGCGCTGGACGGATCCAATATCATCTTCACCACCTCGTTTGGCTATATGGATGCCACCAACGCCGTCGCCGCCAAATTCCCCGATGTGAAGTTCGAGCACGCCACCGGCTACAAGCGCGATCAGGCCAACGTCGCCACCTATAACGCCCGTTTCTACGAAGGCCGCGCCGTGATCGGCACCATCGCCGGGCGGATGACCAAAACCAATACCGTCGGCTATATCGCCTCGTTCCCGATTCCCGAAGTGTTGATGGGTATCAACGCGGCCTATATCCACGCCAAAAAAGTCAACCCGGCGGTGCAATTCAAAATCGTCTGGGCCTTCACATGGTTTGACCCGGAAAAAGAGGCCGACGCCGCCAACGCCCTGATCGAACAGGGGTGTGATGTGATCATGCAGCACACCGATTCCACCGCACCGGTGACAATTGCCGAGGAAAAAGGCATCTTCTCGTTTGGCCAAGCGTCCGATATGGGCAAATTCGGTCCGAACACTTGCCTGACGTCGATTGTTGACAATTGGGGGCCGTATTATTCACGCCGCGTCAAAGCAGTCATGGATGGTACCTGGGCACAGTCCGACACTTGGGATGGCATGGCCGAAGGCGGCGTCGTCATCGCTCCGATCAACGCCGTGGTGCCCGCCGATGTCAAAGCCGAGGCCGAGGCGCTGATGGCCTCGATTGCCGACAAAAGTTATCACCCGTTTACCGGCCCGCTGAACAAGCAGGACGGATCAGAGTTCCTTGCCGCCGGAGCCGTCATCGACGATGGCACGCTGGCCGGAATGGGATTTTACGTCGAGGGCATCGAAGGCGACATCCCGTCCTGATTGGTTGACTGCGGAAATCGAAAAGCCCGGGGGAAATCCCGGGCTTTTTGTTAGGTGCTGTCCAAATTATCCGTCAGATTACGGAGTATTGCGGCTCGTTTGTATGCCGAAATCGTATGCACGCCCAGTGCACGCCCGGTGCACGCCTTGTGCACAGCAAAATTTCGTTCTTTTTTCCCGATCCGGGGTCACTGAACCAATATGAAAATCCAGGCTGCCAAGGCCGCAATTGCCGTCATCGCCACCGCAGCGGACCCAGCGTCTTTGGCCTTCTTCGCCATTGGATGCAGGTCGCGCGAGATATAATCAATCGCAGTTTCCATCGCAGTGTTCATCAATTCCACCGCCAAAACCAGTAAACCAAGGGCGATAATAACCCCGCGCTCAAGCCCGGAAAGGTCCAGATACAAGGCCAATGCAATGGAAAGTCCATTCACAACCGTCCATTGCCGCAAGGTCTTTTCCGAAGCCCAACAGGCCTTCCAGCCGTCCAGCGACCAGATGCAGGTGTTCAAGAACCGACGATATTCGGCCATCAGAATTGCACGCATCACGATCCCTCGGTTTTTTTTAGATCATACCGCCAAGGACTTGTCTGGCAATCAACATTGGCACCGGCTAATCTGAGGCCATGTTCACCACCGAGCACGACTTTGATGCGACGACAATTACGCTCGTTGACGAGGGTGCCAAACCCTTGCGCGAAGACGTCATCATCAACGCCTTTGACGATTGCGCAACGGTTGAGCAGTTCGACCCAAGACTGGGCGCCACAGTCCACATCACCCTTTCCACCAGCCAGTTGCGCGATCTGGCTGCGGCGATGAACCTGCCAGAAGGGGCGTATGTGCGGCAAAGTCAGGCCTAATCGGCCCTGAATTTGCCACGATCCCTGCCTATGGCTTCGCCATTGCAAGCAATAGGAATTGCCATGATCCGCTTCGTTCTTACGATTATTTCCATTTTGTTCGCTTTCCCGGCATCTGCGCTAGAATTTACCCAAGAAGACCTGCGGGCCCTGATAAAGGCCCGCGATTTTGCGATGGTCGAAAAGCGGTTAGACGAAGTGCAATTCGCCGTCCAGACCGGCGACTTCACACATGACGACCAGCGCAAACTTTACGAAGTTTTTGAAACAACCGATCCGGCAGTGGAGAAATTCATCGAGGATTGGGGCGACGTAGATACACTAACCGTCCATCTGCCCGCGGCTAAATTCTGGAACCTTTATCACTATATCTGGATCGCGCGCGGCGAAAAAAATGTCCGCGCAACTTACCCGAAGGCGATGGAGCGTATGTATGACTATGTCAGTCAGGCCACGCCGCTGGCGCGATACATGTTTGAAAAATTTCCGGATTTTGTTCTAGGCTCCGACGCGGTTTTGCGGATGCAATTGTTTGCTGGCCGCGATACAGAACTTGTGCCGCTACTGGAAGAAATCTTTGAACACACCCCTACCCGCGAAAGCTTGAACCTGGCCCGTTGGACTGTCACGCCAAATTGGGGCGGGTCAATCGAACAGATGTTCGAGCTTTGCGAGAAATTTGCGGCCCGGGTCGAAGACAGCCCCGGCTATACTGTCGAAAAATGTAAAATCGAAACGGTCTATATCGCCAAGAAACCGGGCAAGGAAATGACTTGGGCGCAGATGATGCTGGACGGTTTGCCCGAAGGCGAATTCTTGGAGCAACGGTTGATTGACGCGACACAATTTAGGCCAGACCGTGACAAGGCCGTTGCGCTTCTGGGCAAGATTGCCAAACCCGACCCCAAAGCCGCCAAAATAATTGAGTACGACTTTGGCGTCGCTGGTGCCTATGCCGATGAAAAGGCGCAGGAATATGCCGAGAACCTTGAAAAGCTAAAATTCGACCCATTGAACACGAATATTTTGTATGACCTTGCAAGATACAGTATCTTGTTTTCACCCGATGATGAAGGCAACGCCGCTCGGGCGCAGTTGAATTGGCAGTATCTGAAACGGGCTGTGGTACTTGGCGATTTGCGCTCCGAGATTTTTTTGCAACTGCAATATCTGCATCCGCAAATCAACAAGATTGCAGGAATATTTGACTCGATCATCAGCAACGAACGCGCTGTCGTTCTATCCAACTATGGTTTTGAAGAATTGGCGCAGTACTTCGACCACGTCTACGGTGCAGACTTCAACTTTGCCCTTTAAATCCAAAATGGTCTGTCAAAATATACCGAAGCCGGAGTCGACTATGCCGCCAAACGCAAAGAACTTGAATGCCCGATGGTGCGTTCCGCCTCGCTCATCGAATACATGTGCGTCAATAATCTGGCCAACAGTGGGCAATGCAGCGCCGAGGGCGACCCCTATGGGGCCGTAACCGAGACACTGGCCAAAGCCCGAAAAACCGACATGTGCCCGCAGTTCCTGAACAAACCCATCGAGGACCTGCTGTTTGAGGAATACTGAGGATTGGCGGGAATTTTTACGGAAAACTGTTGAATCGTGACTGGATTTCGCGTGACATTGGCGCAGACTCACATGGGAGCGCGTCATGCGAACTTCGGTCGTAGCACTCATACTTACTGTGGCCGTTTCCTTGGCCACGCCTTCAATTGCCGACACCATCATCCTGCTTACCCGTCACGGCGATAGGGTGCCTACTTCGGAGGATCTGAACGAAGCAGGTCGCGCCCGCGCACTAGCTTTGGTCGAGGCCGTGGCCGAATTCGACATAGTCGCGATCTATTCCCCTGACAAAAAACGCAATCTCGATACCGCAGCGCCTCTGGCGGCAAAATTAGGCCTAGGCGTTACAATCCTGCCGGAATTCGAAGCAGTGCCAAACTTGCGGGGCGATCACCCCGACCGAACGGTAATCTGGATTGGCAACACCGACAATCTTGTGAAAATTTACGAAGGTCTTGGCGGCACCGGTGCCCCGCCAGAATTCTACGGCGACCTCTATATTCTAACATTGGCAGACCAAGGTCCGCCAAAAGTCGAAATACTTCACTACGGCGAATAGGGCGTGTTTGCCCCTTCCCAAACGTTTGCAATTTGTTAGGGTCGGGCAAAGCAAAACGAGGAAGCCATGCCCGGAACGGCGCAAAATCCAGACCCGGAACGCCAGATATTTGATCTCCGATTGCAGCGCAGCCAGCGCGATTTATGGGGGATGCTCGACAGACTTTATGGCGAGCGCCCGGACTATGCCAAGTTTTCCAAGGCATTAGCCGTCTCGCTCAAGCGCAACTGGGCCGAACGTCCCGCCGATTTGAAACTCCTCGACCTGAAACGTGATCTGGAGCCCGACTGGTTCCAGCGGCCCGATATGGCGGGATATGTATTCTACATTGACCACTTCAATGGCGATCTCAAAGGCGTGCTGGAAAAAATCGACTATTTGCAGGACTTGGGCATAAATTACATCCATTTCATGGCCTGCCTGAAGCCAAGACCGGGTGATAGCGACGGTGGCTATTCGGTGATCGATTATCGCGCGATCAATCCGCAATACGGCACGATGGCCGACTTTGAATCGGTCACCAAAGCTCTGCGCAGTCGCGGCATCAGCATATGCGTCGACCTCGTGCTCAACCACACCGCCAAAGAACACGAATGGGCCATGAGAGCCCGCCAAGGTTTGGCAAAATATCAGGACTATTACCTGATGTTCGACGACGATACTTTACCAAAACAATACGAAAATTCACTGGTCGAAGTCTTTCCCGACAATGCGCCCGGCAACTTCACCTATTATCCTGAAATCAGCAAATGGGTTTGGACGACTTTCAACGAACACCAATGGGATCTGAACTGGGCCAACCCTTGGGTGTTTCTTGAAATCGTCGAAATCATGCTGGCACTGGCCAACAAAGGCGTCGACGTTGTCCGTCTTGATGCGGTTGCGTTCATGTGGAAACGCATGGGCACGCGCTGCCAATCTGAACCCGAAGTGCACGATATATTGCAGGCGTTGCGCGCTGTCAGCCGCATCGCTGCACCATCGGTCATTCATTTGGCCGAGGCCATTGTCGCGCCTGCCGAGATGATCCCCTACCTAGGCCAAGGCGAACATGACGGCAAAGAGGGAAATCTTGCTTACCACAATTCGCTGATGGTGCAATTCTGGTCGGCGTTGGCCACACGCGATACCGCGATGATGACCCATGTCCTGCGCAAGCATTTTCCGCCGGTTTTCACCAATGCAACATTTGCCACCTATATCCGGTGCCATGATGATATCGGCTGGGCCATCACCGATGACGACGCCCATGCGGTGGGCGCGAATGGTCACAAACACCGGTCGTACCTGTCCGAATTTTATGAAGGCGGTTTTCCGGGCAGTTTCGCCAAGGGTGAGCTTTTTCAGGTCAACCCCGATACAGGTGACAAGCGGATCAGCGGTTCCTTCGCCTCGCTGGCTGGATTGGAATTGGCGCAGCGTTTCGGCGACCAGCAGGCAGTCGAAATGGCCATCCAGCGTATTTTGATGGGTCACGCTCTGATCGCTTCTTACGGCGGCATTCCTTTGGTTTATATGGGCGACGAATTGGCCCTGACCAACGATTATTCCTATATTGCCGACCCACATCGCGCCCACGACAGCCGCTGGGTGCATCGACCGAAAATGGATTGGTCCCTGGCATCGGTCAGAACATCGGCAAATACCCCATCGGCCCGCGTCTATCAGGGCGTGCGCGACATCCTTGCCAAGCGGCGGCACCTGGTAGAGTTACACGCGGCCTATCCGACGGTGATTTTGGAAAGTGGCAGTTCAGAGCTGTTTACTTTTGCGCGCAAAGCGCCGATGGGTCCGGTGATATGTGTTTTCAATTTTACAGAAAATTGGGCTGCAGTCAGCGCTGAATGGGCGCGGGTTAACGGAGCAAGCCGGTTTGTAGATGCGCTTTCAGGCCAGGAAGTTGCGCTGCACGACAATAAAATAGTCTTGCCACCTTACGCCCGCCTATGGCTGGTTTGACAAAGGGCGCGCAATCCGCTTTCACTTTCTTGGCGCAACGAACGCCGATTTACAGGAGCCGCTGTGGGAAAAGTCATTACATTCGCCCAACAAAAAGGCGGGGCCGGCAAGACGACATTGCTTGTTCATCTGGCACATTCTTGGCTTTTGGCGGGTCGCAAAGTTGCCGTCATCGACATCGACCCGCAAAAATCGCTGTCGCGCTGGCTGGCATATGGCAGTCTGCCGGGCTTGGGAGAGATCGAGTCAAAGGATTACCGCGCCAGCTCCGACATTCGGCACGCGGCGCGCGACTTTGATATTGTTCTGGTTGATTGTCCAGGCAACGCGTCCACATTGCTGGAAGGTGCCATCCGCACCAGCGAACTTATCATTGTGCCCTGCCAAGCGACGGCGATGGACGTCTGGGCGACTGATGCCATCATTAAAATGGCCAAAGCTGAAAACGTGAAAAGCGTGGTGGTGATGAACCGGGTGCCGGTGCGTCAGGAGGCGGTTGACAATGCTGTTCATGCGCTTACCCAAGCAGGTGCCACGGTTTTGAACACGCGCATTGGCAACCGCGTCGCGTTTTCGTCGGGGTTTCCCGACGGCAAAACCGCGCTCGACAACCCGCGCAAATCGGTAGCCAAGGCCGAAATCGAAGCGTTGCGCGAAGAGATCGACGCGCTGCAGACCCAACACAAACGCGGGATTTTTGGACGATAACTGCGATTGGATCGGCAATGCCGCAGACTGCATTCTTTTGGGACGAGCGCTGCTTTTGGCATTCGGGCGGTAACTATGCCCTGACCGCCCGTGTTGGTGGTTTGGTTCAGCCGCTGGCGGCAGGCGGTCTGCCCGAAAGCCCCGAAACAAAGCGACGGCTGAAAAATTTGCTGGATGTGACGGGCTTGGCAAAGGAACTTGCCTGCCAAAGTGCCGAACCGGCATCGCGGCAAGATTTGTTGCGCGTCCATTCGGCGAGTTATCTCGATGAATTCAAGCGACTTTCCGACATTGGCGGTGGCGAGCTTGGCGAGCGTACGCCGTTTGGCAAAGGCGGTTATGAAATTTCCGCGCTGTCGGCGGGTCTGGTCAAGGCCGCTTTGGCTTCGGTACTTGAAGGAAAATATCAGAATGCCTATGCGCTTTCGCGCCCGCCCGGGCACCATTGCCTGCCCGACTGGCCGAATGGGTTTTGCTTGATGAACAATATCGGCATCGCCATAAAATCGGCGCTTGCCAACCAATTGGCACACAAAATCGCGGTGGTCGATTGGGATGTGCATCACGGCAACGGAACCGAGGCGATCTTCTTTGATGATCGAAACGTCCTGACCATTTCGATCCACCAGGAGCGGAATTATCCTCTCGATACCGGCGGGATTGATGCGAAAGGCAAGGGCGCCGGGCTAGGGTTCAACATGAACATTCCCCTGCCCCCCGGCGCTGGCCACGCGACCTATGTCGAAGCAATGCAGCGGCTGATTCTGCCAAAACTGCGCGCTTTCAACCCCGACGTGATCGTCGTTGCCTGCGGTTTTGATGCGTCTGGGGTCGATCCGCTCAGCAGGATGCTGGCGGGATCGGAAACCTTCCGGGAAATGACCCGATTACTCATGCAAGCGGCCGACGAATTGTGCTCTGGCAAGTTAGCAATGGCCCACGAGGGTGGTTATTCAGAAGTGCACGTGCCGTTTTGCGGGCATGCCGTGCTGGAAGAAATGTCGGGCAGTGAAATTACCGCCAAGGACCCGCTCGGCCCCAGATTGCAAGGGCAGCAGCCGGGGCCGGCGATTCAGTCCTTTTACAGCAACCTGATCGGCGAATTCGTGCGAGAATTTCAACTTTGAGGATTGAGACACCGCGTCTGATCTTGCGCGACTGGCGCGAAGGCGACGTTGAACCTTTCGTTGCGCTGAGCAGCGACCCATTGGTCATGCGGTTCTATCAAAGCGTTGCGCCGCGCGAAAAGTCCGTCGAGTGGCTGCGGGCGATGTCGGCGAAACTGGCCGCTGGTTCGCTTGGCTTTTTGGCGGCGGAATTGAAGGAAACCGGGCGATTTGCAGGCTTTATCGGCCTTAATTACCCGATTTTAGACCACCCAATTGCCCGCCTTCCAGAAATCGGCTGGCGAATTGTCCCCGATTTGTGGGGCCAAGGACTTGCGCCAGAAGGCGCGAAGGCTTGCCTCAAATACGGGTTTGAAACCCTGAATCTGCCCGAAATCGTCGCTTATACGGCCGAAACAAACGTGCCTTCACAACGCGTCATGGCAAAGATTGGCATGAAACGCGACCCTGCACGTGACTATGACCATCCCAATGTCCCCGAGGGCAACCCGTTCAAAAGGCATTTGGTTTGGGCCAAGTCGTCTTGGTAAAGTATTCGTCCAACAAATAGATTTCGCAGCCATAATAACTGTCGATTTTCGCTAAATTGGCTAACTTTCTGTCGGCGGTAATAAACGAAGCTCCCGTTTCATTGGCGAGCGCCAGATAAATGCAATCATAGACCGGGTGATTGTAAGCGCAGGCAATTTGCAATGCCAGGGCCGAAAGATTGAGATTTGACCCGTGACTTTGCAGCCAGAAATCCAAATCATCTAACATTTTCGACGCAGCTGTAGCATCGAAAATATTTCGGCGAACATATTTCCAAAGGATATTTGCAACTTCTATCCGCATGAAAAGTGGCGCGATTAAATCGTGAGATGCAGCAAAGCGAATTGCAAGATTGCTGTCATGTTCGGTCACCAGCCATTTGACAGCAATACTGGCGTCAACAACAAAAAGCTCCGGCACGTCAGCGCGTGTCCCGATCTTCACGGATCAAATCCGCGGAATCCAGAGGCGACTTAAACCGTTCGCGCAATTCTT
>JANMOK010000127.1:0-3094 GCA_031369165.1 Paracoccaceae bacterium | reverse complement strand
GGCGAAAGTTACCGCGAATCCTCGGGCTATCGTCCGGGTGAGCAGGTCGTGTTGGCGGATACCCCCTTTGGCCGCATTGGCCTGAGCGTGTGTTACGATATGCGCTTCCCCCATCTCTACCGCGCTTTGGCGCAAGCAGGGGCGCAGATTATCACGGTTCCGGCAGCATTCACCGTGCCCACCGGCAAGGCGCATTGGCACGTTTTGCTGCGGGCACGGGCGATTGAAACCGGGTGTTTCGTGCTGGCTCCGGCGCAATGCGGAACCAATTCTGCTGCGCATGGCAGGCCGCGCCAGACCTTTGGCCATTCGCTGGTTGTCTCACCTTGGGGTGAGGTTTTGGCCGATGGTGGCGATGGGCCGGGGATCACGTTTGCCGAAATAGACCTTGACGCGGTGGCAGTCGCGCGCGGAAAGATTCCTGCATTGGCCCATGACCGGGCTTTGGGGGAGCCGGTGATCTATGGCGGAAACAAAACCTGACCCACTGATCATCGCGTTGTTCAGTGAAATTGCGATGAACGAACAGATGGCGCGAGTGTTGCTGTCACGCGCCTTGCCCAAGGGGATGGAATTGTCACATTTCACCCTGCTCAACCACTTTGCACGACTTGGTGGGCAAAAATCGCCGGCACAATTGGCGCGGATTTTTCATGTCACCAAAGGTGCCATGACCAATACATTGGGCAAGTTGCAGGGGGTTGGCTATTTGGCCGTGCGTTCCGATCCGCAAGATGGGCGCCGCAAGATTGTAACCATTACGGAAACGGGCAGGAGCGCATTGACGCAGGCCACCGATGCAGTGGAGCCAGTATTTCGCAAGACTTTGGAGGCAATCGGTGCTGACAAAGTTCGCGCAGCACTGCCGTTTCTGCGCGACTTGCGGGCAGCGTTAGGGGAGTGAGGCGGGCCCTTTATTGACCCGCCGAGAATTGTATCCTTCGGTTCCGGCTGCGGTCGTGCGAGTTGTCGTTGGAGGCGACAGGCCGCGATTCGCCATATCCAATCGAAGTCAGTCGATCCGCCGGAATTCCGGCATTGGCCAGATAGGTCATAACCGACCCAGCCCGCGCTTCGGACAGGTTCTGGTTCAATTCGTCCGAACCAATCGAATCGGTGTGCCCTTCGACCATCACGTGAATGCCGGGACAGCGGTTGATGATTTCGATCATCGAATCCAGCAATGGCGCAGAATCGTTGCTTAGCCTCGCCGAACCCGACCCGAAATAGATCGCGTTGGCACGTGACAGAATCTCGAACCGCCCTAAACAAGCCTCTGCGTCAAAATCGCCCTCGGCTTCCTGTGCCGTTTCTGCTGGAACTATTTCGGCGACAACGGCGGTGCCGTCACCGTCGCGCTGAAAGACGAAGTCAAACGAAACCAAACCAGAAGGCGTTATGGTCACATTGGCGGCTTCTTGCAGTTTCAGCATGCCGTCCATGAAATTGAACTGGTCAAAGGCGACCAGTATCGGTGCTGTGGAAGCGACCGAAACCATATCGTCGGTGATCAATGTTGCGACGACCTCGGTCTGCATCTGCTGTTTGACGCCGTGCAGATCAAGTTCAAATGCGACAGGAAAGGTTTGCCGGCGCGCTGTTGCCAGCGCAGAAATGTCGGCCGGATTGATGGTCAAGTTGACGAAGGCTTCCGGATGCAGGAACGTTTCAAACAGCAAAAAGCGCATACGCACGTTGCGAAGGTCGACTTTGGTGTCAACCGAGTCGAGTTGCACGGTGACAACCGCCCGTCCATCGGCGTCAATATGACCACTGTAACTGGCGAAGCTGGACGTCTCGACCTTTGACATGTTCTTGACCGATTGGAATTGCAGTTTGGAAGTCTCGGTTACCAAAGTCCAACCGGGAGCGAGGGGGTTTTCTTGCGCGTGTGCAGCAGCGCCAATCAAACATATGGCAAGGAAAAATCCCGAAAGCAGACGCATGGCAAGCCTCCCCCAAATCTATGAATTTGACGCTTTGGCAATGATAGAACGAAGTGCTATTGTGGCAAAGCAATTTCACAAGTTTGCCACTTTTCCGCGTCAGCAAGGCGAGGCTTGCATTGCGCGTGACGATTTCTATCTTTGGGCAGGCAGGAGGATTGCTGTTTTGCGGTTCGTGATCGTGGCTTTTCTGATGTTGTCCAGCGCCGCTATGGCTGAGAGCCGGATTGCCTTGGTCATTGGCAATTCGCAATATGAACACGTGCAGGCGCTTGCCAATCCATCCTCTGACGCGCGCCTGGTTGCGGCCACGCTGGAACCTTTGGGATTTGAGGTGACCTTGTTGCTTGATGCCGGCCAGGACGTGATGAAATCAAACATTGCCGATTTTGGCCGTGCCTTGCGCAGTGGTGGAGCGGATACGGTTGGCTTGTTTTACTTCGCCGGTCACGGCGTGCAATCGCACGGGGCGAATTTCTTGCTGCCGACCGATGCGGTGATCGAAGACGAGGCCGATCTTGATTTGGTTGGCGTCGAATCGGATTGGGTATTGCGGCAGATGGAATCAGCGCGCAACCGGACCAATATTGTTATTCTCGACGCCTGCCGAAACAACCCGTTTGACGCCAGCGCCAAAGCAGGTTTGGCCGAAATGAACGCTCCAACTGGCAGTTTCCTGTCGTTCGCCACCGCGCCCGGCAACGTGGCTTTGGATGGCACGGGCAGCAACAGCCCGTTCACCGAAGCACTGTCGCGCAATATGCAAATCGCAGGGCAACCGATTGAACAGATGTTCAAGCAGGTGCGGGTTGATGTCTTGGCGGCAACGAAGGGACAACAGACGCCCTGGGACACTTCACTTTTGATCGACCCCTTCGTTTTTTCACAGGTGCAAGAACCCGACCCGATGGAAGCTTTGCTGTGGAGTTCGGTCAAAAACTCCAATGATCCTGAGCAGATCAAACGGTTTTTGGACGTCTATCCCGAAGGCGAGTTTGCCGAAATTGCTCGGGAATTGCTTTTTTCAGAATTGGTGGAGGAACCCGAGCAGCAGCCCGACCTCGAGCCCGGCGAGGTCCAGTTCGCAGATCGCGCTCGCGTGTCCTTGCTTGACCAGGAAGCGCCGGCCACCCTGCGCGCCCAGGCTG
>JANMOK010000117.1:0-3971 GCA_031369165.1 Paracoccaceae bacterium | reverse complement strand
ACACAGGCGCTGCGGCAGCCGGGGTCGGCGTTCAAGCCTTTCGTTTATGCCTCGGCTTTGGACAATGGCTATACACCGGGAACGATCGTCGTGGATGCGCCCATTGAGCTGGACACGCCCCAAGGGGTTTGGCGGCCGCAGAATTCATCCAACAAATATTACGGACCGGCGCCGCTGCGCACCGGAATCGAGCAATCGCGCAACCTGATGACGGTGCGGGTCGCCCAGGATATCGGCATGGATGTGGTGGCCGAATACGCCGAGCGGTTTGGGGTTTACGATGACATGACCGAGGTGCTGGCCAATTCCCTGGGGGCGGGCGAGACAACGTTGTTCAAGATGGTTGCCGCCTATTCGATGTTCGCCAACGGCGGCATCCGGGTGGAGCCGACTTTGGTTGACCGCGTGCAGGACCGCGAGGGCAATACGATTTATCAGCACGACGCGCGGATCTGTCACGAATGCCAGCAGACCTCGATTGACGTGATGGCCGAGCCTTGGGTCGAGAACAAGGCCGACCGGATCATGGATGCGGTGACGGCCTATCAGTTGAGTTCGATGATGCGCGGCGTGGTTGAACGGGGGACCGCCGCCTCGACCGTTGGTATTTTGGGACTGCCGATTTCGGGCAAGACCGGGACGACCAATGAGTCAAAGGACGTGTGGTTTATCGGCTTTACACCGCAACTGGCGGCGGGATGTTATATCGGATTTGATACGCCGCGCCCGATGGGACGCGGCGCATTTGGCGGCACGCTGTGCGGGCCGGTGTTTACCGATTTCATGTGCGTTGCCTTGGAAAACCACGGTTCCCTTGACATGCCAGTTCCGCCGAATTCGCATTTCGTCAAACTGGATCGTTACACCGGCGAGCGGCTGAGCGACGACGCCAGCGGTGACTATGTGGTGGCAGAATTGTTCCGCGACGGAGAAGAGCCAGATTACGGCGCGTTTGGCGCGTTTGTCGATGGCGGGTTTGTCATGGGCCGTGACTTGCTGCTGTTTGCGCGCGGTGAAAGCGAAGGCGAGACGGTGACCATAGACGGGCAGATGACGATTTTGCCGCCGAAAGCGACGTTTGGCACCTTGTCCAGCGGCGGGCTGTATTGATTTAATCCCCCATCCCAACCTTCCCCCGCAAGCGAGGGAAGGGGAGCGTCGCCCTTTACCCCAGCTTGTGACAGCGATAAAACGCCGCTGAAATCCACCGGAGCCTGATCCCATGCGTGCCGAGACTTTGAACAATGTGGCGGCGATTGAGAAATCACTGGGTTTGCTGCGCCTGCGGCTGGGTTGGGACACCGCGAAGCATAGGCTGGAAGAGCTGGATGCAATGTCGGAAAATCCCAAGCTGTGGGATGATGCCGCCAAAGCGCAAAAACTGATGCGCGAGCGCCAGCTGCTGGCCGATGCTATTGGATCGTATGAGGCGCTGGCGGGTGAGTTGAAAGATTCGGTCGATTTGATCGAATTGGGCGAGGCCGAGGGTGATGTCGAGATTGTTGCCGAGGCCGAAACCGGGTTGAAAGCCTTGCAGGAAAGAGCAGCCAAGCGCGAGATTGAGGCGCTGTTGAACGGCGAGGCAGATAGCAACGACACGTTTCTGGAGATCAACGCCGGGGCTGGTGGCACCGAGTCTTGCGACTGGGCCAACATGCTGGCACGGATGTATGTGCGCTGGGCCGAGCAGCACGGCTACAAGGTCGAGCTGATGGCCGAAAGCGCGGGTGAAGAAGCCGGGATCAAATCGGCGACCTATCAGATCAAGGGGTTGAACGCTTATGGCTGGCTGAAAACCGAAAGCGGGGTGCATCGGCTGGTGCGCATTTCGCCGTTTGATTCGGCGGCCAAGCGGCACACGTCGTTTTCCTCGATCTGGGTCTATCCGGTGGTCGACGACAATATCGAGATCGAGATCAACCCTAATGATTGCCGGATAGACACCTATCGCTCGTCGGGTGCCGGTGGCCAGCACGTGAACACCACGGATTCGGCGGTGCGGATTACCCATTTTCCGACCGGAATCATGGTAACTTCGTCCGAGAAGTCACAGCACCAGAACCGGGCCAACTGCTGGGCGGCGCTGAAATAGCGGTTGTACGAGCTGGAACTGCGCAAGCGCAACGAAAAGATCACCGAGCAGCACGAGAACAAAGGCGATGCCGGGTGGGGTAATCAGATTAGGTCGTATGTGTTGCAGCCCTATCAGATGGTGAAGGATCTGCGGACCAACCACGAGACCTCGGATTCGCAAGGGGTTTTGAACGGCGATCTGGATGGATTCATGGCGGCGGCCTTGGCCAAGGACGTGACCGGCAAATCAAGGGGCGAGGCGCAGGCGCAGGAATAGCGCGGCTACACTCGCGGCGGAAAACGGTTGATATAACTGACGCCTATTCGCGCGGTGGCCGATACCCGCCGTCGCTGTCGCTGTCGCGGTTTTCCTCATCGCGCATGTTCCGCGCCAAGCAGGCGTCCGCGTCTTCGCTTTCAAAACAGGAGTAGCTCGCTCCGGGACAATTCAGGTGATAAATTGGAAGCGTGTCTGAAAGAAAAACAGGATAATCAGATTCAAGTACCGATTTGACAAGTTCGCATTGTTGCCCGTCACGCTGTGTTCCGCCGATCACGTGATCGGTTCTTGCTTGCGGTTGGCACGCCGATGTCACGCCAATCGCCAGCGCAGATGCGATTAACAATACGCTGTGTTTCATGATTCACCCCACAATGCCGACGGTCGGTCGATGAGTCGCTGGGAAACCGGCCCGCAGACGGTCAATCTACACCCGATGGGCGGCAATGCAAAGGTTACCTATCAACCTTTGCCAACGCGTCATACGGTATCAAGGACGGAACGTCACGGAACGAATGAATAGTTTAGTCGCGCACACTCTCGATTTGGCCAAGATAATAATCTATTGGAGCAATCGAACACCGCTCGTCCAAAGTGAGTTGTAAATATCTTTGTCTCATTACAACGCCACGTATCGTATTACAGGTGTTGCACTTCAAGTCCGACTCCAGACACCCTCTCCACAAGTGGAGAGGGGAAGTGGTGGGGAATCCAACTGTGAACTACCGTCGCGGTCGAATATCGGTCGCGTATCAGTCGCGCGACGCGGCTTTTGGCTTGTCAGACGAAGAATTCAGCGGATCTTCCTGACGCTGGACCGAGCCTTCGAAATGCGCACCGCTTTCAATGGCGATGGTCTTGTGCACGATGTCGCCTTCGACGCGGGCTGAAGATGTCAGCCGCACTTTCAGGCCACGGACGCGGCCGACGACGCGGCCGTTAACCACGACATCGTCGGCAACCACTTCGCCTTTGATCGTGGCACCTTCGCCGACGGTCAGCAGATGGGCGCGGATGTCACCCTCGATGGTGCCTTCGACTTGAATATCGCCGGTGGTTTTGATGTCACCGGTGATCACCAGATCGGACGACAGGATCGACGGCGCGGGCTTGGCCTTTGGCACAACCGGGGTCGATGTCGGGCTCAGCGTCATCGGCGATGCCGGTGGCGCGGGCGGGGTGGACGGTTTGGAGACTTCGGGGGTTTCGGTGGGCTTGGACTTAGAGAACATTTCGGGCTGCCTCGAGGAAGGTCATAGGGTTAAGTGGGCTGCCGCTGAGACGAATCTCGTAGTGCAGGTGAGTGCCTGTACTTCGGCCTGTGTTCCCCATATCACCGATATGATCGCCACGCGAGACATGTTCGCCGACATCCACCGAGATTGCCGAAAGATGGCCGTATAGGGTTTCATAGCCATTTGAATGGCGAATCTTGATCAGATTGCCATAGCCGCTTTGGCGACCGGCGAAAATAACTTCGCCATCCCCAGTTGCCACGATGTCGGTGCCGCTGGAGCCGGCGAAATCGAGGCCTTCGTGTTTTCTGCGGCCGCCGGAGATCGGTTCGTTGCGCCCTCCATATCCGCGGGTGAAGCGGTCGGGACCGTCAGAAGGGTTG
>JANMOK010000361.1:0-2029 GCA_031369165.1 Paracoccaceae bacterium | reverse complement strand
GGTCGAAGCAGCCTGCCCCAACTACGGGCAATTTTCCACGCTGATGGTGGAAGGCTGCATGACCTGTGTGGAATGCGGGTTCAGCAAGTGCGGGTGAGGGTAGGATGGGTGCTCGCACCCATCGGGCGGCGGCGCTCGATGGATAGCCCATTGAAATGATGGGTGAAATCACCCATCCTACGCCAGCAACGCCGACGCGACCCCGGATCAAGTCCGACGCCGCGATACCTGATCAGCCGTGCAGCGTTCCCGCATTCTTGGCCGACTGCGTCGCCAGAGCATCCATTAGACCGGGGTTCAGGCAGTCGTAGGGTTCCAGACCCAAAGCCCTGATCTGTTTGCGCACGCCGTTCATTTTCTTCGGGTCATAACCCGACTCGATGATCGAGGAAACAAACGCCGCGAATTGCGGCGGTTGCCAGCCCTTGTCAGCCGACAGCTCGGTGTGAACAAACGACAGGCCGGTGAAAGCGTGGTTCTCGCGCTCGACGGGCCCGTACATATGCGCGCCGCAATCCTTGCAGGCGTGGCGCAGGATCAGGGCCTTTTTGTCGGCCACTTTCAGTTTATTCTCGCCGGAAACCACTTTGATATTGGCTGTCGCGGTGACGGCAACCTGACTGAACAGCGCCCCCTTCGGCTTCCAGCATTTGGTGCAGCCGCAGATGTGGTTATGGGCGACATTGCCGGTGATCTCGAGTACCACCGGGTCTTTCCTGCATTTGCAGCGCAAAGTGCCGCCCTTGAAGGTTTTGCTTTGCTGGGACAGGCCTTTATCGACTGAAGGATGAATTTTGACAGCCATTTCGTCTTGCTCCCGTTGGTTGGGCGGGTTGGCGCCGCGCTGGCAATGCACTTTTAACAATCGGCTTGGGTAAATGCCCGGCCCTAGGTGGCACGCTAAGTGGGGGAAGGATTCAGTGCAAGGGAAAGTGGCGGGTACCTAGATTTCCCGGCGTTCCAATCGCTCGGCCAATACCCTTAACGCCAGAACTTCTGCCTTGGCCATAGCCTGCATCCGGGTCGTGCCATAAGCCATGACACCGGCAAGTTCGGGCACTTCGGCAATCCAGCGACCGTCTTCGTCAAGTTCGGTTTCAAATGTGAGGTTCACGAACAACCTTTAACACCTTCGCATCCACTTAGCGACCCACCTTCACCCAACCGCCCGACTTCTCGCTGGCGAAAATCGCGTCCAAGACCCGCATGGATGCGATGGCATCGGCGATGCCGTTGTCCAAGGGTTTGTGCCCCAGAACCGCTTGGGCGAAGTTTTCCGCCTGTTCGGTGTATTGGTCGCAGGGCCGGATGATTTCGCGCCGTGCCAGCGAACCGTCCATCGTTTCGCCGGTGTCCACCAGGATGGCAGTCGATTGCATCGGCGGGGCGTTGAACGGGATCACAATTTCGACCCGGCCTTTGGTGCCCAACAGTTCAACCGATTGGTTGCCGCCAAGTTGGGTGGAGATCAGAAAGGTCAGCATGCGGCCCGCGCCGAAATCAGCGATCACCGAGGCCAGACGGTCGGTGCCAAATTCAGGGTCGCGCTCGACCATGGCCACCACCCGCAGCGGTTCCGCCTCAAAGAAATACCGCCCTGCCGTCACCGGATAACAGCCGATATCCAGCACGCCACCGCCGCCGATGTCGGCCATGTTGCGCACGTTCATCGGATCCTTGTTGAAATAGGTGAACACCGCGCGAATGCCGCGCAGGTCACCAATCTCGCCAGAGCGCGAAATTTCGCGCGCACGGTGCCATTGCGGGTGATGGCGCACCATGAAGGCCTCGGCGACGATGATGCCCTTGGGCACCGCTTGCAGCCGCTCTGCGTCGGCAGCGTTCATGCCCATCGGCTTTTCGCAAAGCACATGTTTGCCAGCCTTGGCGGCGGCCAGCGTCAAATCGACATGCAAATGGTTGGGCAAGGGGTTGTAGACCGCGTCGATGTCGGAGTCGGTCAGCATGGCTTCGTAGGAACCGTAGGCTTTGGGGATGCCAAGCTGCGCCGCCGCCGCCTCGGCGCGGG
>JANMOK010000082.1:0-6137 GCA_031369165.1 Paracoccaceae bacterium | reverse complement strand
GCTGTGCTCAAGGCTCAATGTCATGGCTGCATCGCCGGCGGCGAATGGCAGGGATTGATCCGGAAACAAACGTTCCGACAGGGCAGATATTTTAGCGATCGCCGCAAGGTCCTGGCGGGTTGTCTTGCTGTCGGGCACAAGTGCCGGTGCCCTTTCGCACCAATCATCTATCGCGACGTTTTGGGGCCAAGGCATGATCGAAATTGGCAGTTCAATGCGACCTTCGGGAATTTCGCGCAGAGGTAACGGCGCATTGGTACTTGATTGCAGGTCTTGAGCCGTGACGGTTTCAAGCCGGTCCGGCCAGAGCAGGTACGCGGATTTCGGTCCGTCGAGGCGATGTTTCGGCTGATGGGTCAGCCCCTGCGCGGCGAAAGTCCAAACTTGTTGCGGCAGCAAGACAAAACCGGGTGGCGGAGCGAACTCGTGGTAATTGCCAAAGCGGCGCAGAAACGAGGCGTTGTTCATCGTCGCGCCCGAATTAATGCGGGTGATCGTCGAAAAACAAAGACTAAAATTAGATATCGGCGAATCCGACAAATTATGCAGGGCAAAGATGAACCGGCCAAATTGCGGTTTCTCCAGCGGTTCGTAGCGTGTGGCCAATTGGAATGGCATCGTCATCGGACCCGCATCGCTACAAGCGCCGCGCCCTTCAAGCCGCCATCAGAGGCGTGTAAGCCGGGAACGACCAAGGCGGTATCGTGCTTGGCGAGAATGTAGCTGCGCAGTTTTTTATCGAGCAGGGCAACCAGCGCGGTTTCTGCCGCCAAGCCACCGCCAACGGGCACCAGATCCGGGCCTAAAGTATTGACGACGACGCTAAGGCAGCGCGCGATGTGTTCGACAAAAACGGTTATGGTTTGCACGCTTTCGTGCTGCCCGCGTTTCCAATTTTCGGTGACATCAAAACTTTGCAGGGTTTGGCCGTGCAAGTGATGGTGCAGAAATTCCAGCCCTCGGGCGGAACCGATCTTGTCCAGGCAGCCAACTTGTCCGCATTCGCAAACTTGCGGCGGGAAGGCTTTGGAAATGCCGCCGGCGGTTGGATCGACAGTCGGACCGTGGCCCCATTCGCCTGCAATACCGCCAAAACCGCGCAAAAGTTTGCCATCAATAACGACGCCGCCACCGACTCCGCTGCCAAGGATGATGCCAAAGACGATGGATTTGCCCTTGGCGATGCCGCTGTGAGCTTCCGCCAGGGCAAAACAATCGGCGTCATTGGTGATAGTCACCTGACATCCCAGTGCCTGCGCGACTTCTTGGGCCACGCGGCGACCATGCAGGCAATTCACGTTGGCGATGGTTGCCAGGCCGGATGCCGGGTCAAAGGTGCCAGCCAGCGACATCGAAATGGTTGTTTCACCCGGCATTTGTTGCATGGCGGCGCGCAGGGCGGCCAAAAACAGCTCAAATGAATGGATCGGGTTGGCAATCCGGCCAATTTCTGTGATTTGGCCAAAGTCGTCGGACGCGCCGAATTTGATGAATGTGCCGCCAATATCAAAGCAAGCTGCCAACATTTCCCCCGGGGTTGTTACCATTCCTATCCGCTAGTAGAGCGCCTAGTGCAATTCGAATTACCGGGGAACTGGAGTTTGCCGGTATTCTCCCGCATGGTGGGCAAAGGGAGTTGGGGGAATGAATGAGCGAAATGGCCGAGCGCTGTGATGATTGAACGCCATCTGGCCCTGACAGGGTGCCCGATATTTGACGGACAGATGTTTCACGCGCAAAGCGCGCTGCTGATCGACAATGCTGCGATCAGCGGACTGGTTGCGCAAGACTTGATACCTGCCGGCTATGACATTGAAACTTTGAGTGGCGGGTTTCTGGCCCCGGGTTTCGTGGATTTGCAGGTCAATGGCGGGGGTGGCGTGTTGTTCAACGAGACACCAACGGCCGATGGGATTGCGCAAATCTGTGCGGCGCATCTGCGTTTTGGCACCACCGCATTGCTGCCAACGCTGATTTCGGACGCACCCGCCAAAACCGCTGCGGCGATTGCTGCGGTACGGTCGGCGGCGGAAGTGGCCGGGTGCATCGGGCTGCATCTGGAAGGCCCGCATATTGGTCAAAGCAGGCAAGGCGCGCATGATGCGGCTTTCATTCGCCCGATGTCGGTGCAGGATATCGAGCAGATTGCCGGTGCGCGATTGGATACATTGCTGGTGACACTGGCCCCGGAAAGCGCCAGCGACGGCCAAATTCGCACTCTGGTGGACGCGGGTGTGATTGTCAGTCTGGGTCATAGCGATTGCACATTTGCCTCGGCATATTCGGCGTTTTCCAGCGGCGCCAGCGTGGTGACGCATCTGTTCAACGCCATGAGCCCGCTTGGGCATCGAGCGCCGGGTTTGGTGGGGGCTGTGCTGGAATGTGGCAATGTGCATGCCAGTATTATCGCGGACGGGCATCATGTTGATGCCAGCGCCATTGCCATTGCCTTGCGCGCCAAGAAGGGGCCGGGAAAGCTGTTTCTGATCAGTGACGCAATGCCGAGCGTTGGATCAGACCTGGAGTCGTTCTGGCTGGCGGGGCGAAAGGTCATCCGCGATAATGGCCGGCTGGCCTTGGAAGATGGCACCTTGGCGGGCGCAGATTTGACGATTCTGGCAGCGCTGAAGTTCATGGTTCAGCAGGTTGGAATTACCCTGGATGAAGCCTTGCGGATGGCCACATCCTATCCGGCGCAGGCGGTTGGGCGCGGTCAGGAGGTTGGCAGTCTGGCAGCAGGGACAAGAGCCGACATTGTGCATTGTTCGGACGGCCTGGAGCTGCTCGGGCTGTGGAAATTGGGCAAAGCCATAGAATTGACCTGACGCAGTCTGTGCCGAGCAGGTTTTGGCGGTGCGCGGTGAGTGATGTCGACCAGCACCTCGCCGGGTTGCCAGCCGCGTGAGTTTCCGATGCTGTTTCAAGATCCGGCAGCACCACACCGACAAAGCGGCTGTTAACCCGGCGCAGATTTGCCGCTATCGAATTGGCGCGGCAACCAAGGGTGGCCGCTGCCGCCAGCACGGCGCGACCGATCGGATCGTCCTGTCGGCGGCGGTGGTTCAGCACGTTGGACGCGCAGCCCGGCGATACCCCGGCCAACAACGCCACATCGCGGATCGAGCGACGGTTTTTTTCGGTCCTGACGGCCTGTGCCCAGCGAATCGTCATGAATTCTCCCTTGATGGAATTTGGGAAAAGCGATCTATGTCGTAAGACGTTATTGGATCGCCTGAGGAAGCCAGATGCGTGTTCTGTACGACCCAGACCCCCGCAAGACCGATCATATCTTTTCAGCCGAGAAACTGGCGCTGTTCCGGTCGGGTCATCTGGTGACCGAATGGCAGGGCGAGGATCGCGACGCTTTCTATGCCCGCTATCTGCCCACGACCGACATTCTGATCAGCCAGCAGCCGATGGGCCGCGACCGGCTGGACATGGCGGCGAACCTGCGGGTGATCTTCAACGTCGAGACCAACTTTCTGCCCAACATCGACTACGAGGAGTGTTTCCGGCGCGGCATTCACGTTTTGACCCCCGGCGCGGTTTTTGCGCTGCCGGTGGCCGAAATGGCGCTGGGCATGGCGCTGTCGCTGGCGCGCAATATCCACGGGGAACACGCAGCTTTCCAGCAGGGTCAGGAGAAATGGCTGTTCGCGGGCAACCGGCAGTCGGAATTGCTGAGCGGATCGACGGTAGGGTTTGTCGGCTTCGGCGATCTGGGCCGGTCCCTGCACCATCTGCTGGCACCGTTTTCGGTTCGGGTGCAAGTCTATGACCCGTGGCTGCCCGACGGTCATCTGCTGCGGTTGGGGGTGCAGCCGGCGCCCTTTGAAACCGTGATGCGCGAAAACCGGTTTGTCTTTGTCATGGCGGCCATCACCACCGAAAACGCCCATCTGATCAATGCCGATGCCTTGGCCCTCATGCAGCCGGGGGCGATGCTGCTGTTGATGTCACGGGCGGCGGCGGCCGATTTCGGCGCGTTGTGCGAAGCGGCGCGCGCAGGTCGCATCCGGGTGGCGACCGACGTGTTTCCGGTCGAACCGGCCCCTCAGGACGACCCGATCCGCCAGGTGCCGAACATCCTGTTCTCGCCGCACCGGGCCGGGGCTTTGCCGCTGGCTTTGCGTGAAATCGGTGAACGGGTGCTGGAGGACATGGACCTGATCACCCGCGGGCTGGCCCCGGTCGCCTGTCGCCGCGCCGAGCGCGAAACGGTGGCGCGCTTCCGCTCGATGCCAGTGCAGCGGAGCTGAGACGCGGGGCATTGCGCAACGTCAGGATGAGACTGGCTGTGCTGGCAGTCTTGAGCGAACCCGTCTCTGGTTTCCTACGGGTTCTGCAGGGAATTAACAGGGAAATTCGCGAATTTCAGTACTAAGTTTGGCGATAGCGTTCTAAAATACAGCGCAATAACAATTGGTTGCGCTATATTTCCCTGTTTATATTTGCAGGGAATTCTTTTTTGGCGATGAGGGAATTTTGACCGGCCAGCAGGGAAGTTGTGCCGTGATACAGGGATCGCGCGTGATGTGCAGGTTTCTCAGGCGGGCGGTCATTGCCTGCTCGATCGCGATTGGAATGGTCGCGGGGTAACTTATTCCGTGCTGCCCTTTGTAGCATATGTCCATACGTGGCGGGACTACTGCGCCCCTAAAGTGAGTGTGCTCACCGCTCCAGATTTAACTTGGACTTCGCTATTTTCCATCCGACGTGCGTCAAGAATTCGAATAACGTAACGACCGGCCAGAACTTCAACATCGGGACCGCCGACAATTCCTTTGGCCACCACTTGGCCCGCGTCGTCCAGAACGTGAAACTCGGGGCGCATCGAGAGCCTGACGGCCTCCGCTAGTGCATTCGCGTCCGCTGCTTCAGTGAAGATACCTCCGCCGAGCCTTGCCCATTCCTCGAAAGTCTTCAGCAATCCTGCATCATCGACGGCAAAGCCCACGATGTTGATCCGGAAGTCGAACCCTGCGTTTTGCAATGCGGCGATTTCCTTTGCGGGGTCGCCACCGCACGTTTCCTCTCCATCGGTTAGAAGAATAACCAAACGTCGCCCCTCAGATGCTGCCAGGTCCTCACCGACAAGACGCAGCGACTCAGCAATGGGTGTCTTGGCCAGATTCGTGGGCGAGATATCAGCAATTAACTTTGATGACCGATTGGGGTCCAATGGCCCAAGTGGAAGCGTGAGACCAGTCTCGCAACTGTCTGGTAGCCCTTCGCCGAATACCCTTAGCGCGAACGGTATGCCCGGTGCCAACACTTCGGTGACCATTGCGGTCAAAGTCGATTTTGCAATTTCAATTCGACGCACTCCATCAAGGTGTTGGAGCATGCTGCCCGAAGCGTCGAGTATAACTTCAACTGCCCCTTGAGCGACCAAAGGCCCTGATCCCGGCGCCGGGACCACCCTTAGAAATCCGGGCTCTGGCGGCACTTCGTAGGACACATCGATGGTAAAGGCCGCCGGGCGGCGCAGCGTTGCCGCAATGCGATCAAAAGTAGCCACGACGTCCGCCGCTCCTCCTAAGCTGTAAATGCGGCCGCCATTTACACTTGCCCAGTCTTGCATCAAGGATCGGGCGCGCGAAGCTTTTGGACCTTCCGCTTCTGTCGGCACTGCGACGACAAAGATTCTAGGCATCGCCGCAGCGAACTCCTGCCAAAGTTCGGAATTGAGTTTTGCACCATCTGATTCCGCGTCTGTTAAAACGATGACCGCATGGGCGCCTGGGCGGTCGGCGAGCTCCGTCGCCGCGCTGAGCAATGCGGCCTCGGCATTGCTGGAGGAAACGTGCCAGTCGTAGCTTTGTAACTTTGGAAAAACCTCGAATGGATTTCCGGACCATGTCGCAAGCAACGGCTCTGAGCCGGCGCCTCGAAACGGGATCAGATTGACCTCTTCACGGCCGGTCTCGATTTTCTGCACAAACGAAAACACGGCTTGTGAGATGGCCTGATAGTAACCTGATACGCTATCACTCGTGTCCCACAAGATCGCGACGGAACGGGGACTTTCCGCAAGGTGAAGCAGATGGCGCCCGGGATCGAGGTTGGCAACATAGACGGTATTGCCCGGCCCGCCCGACGCCTCTGTTTCCACAAGCTGCCCATCTATCGTAAGC
>JANMOK010000081.1:0-14414 GCA_031369165.1 Paracoccaceae bacterium | reverse complement strand
TATGCCAAACAGTTCGCGCACGCTCAGTTCTTCGGTTGGTTTTTCCGCGGTTTTTTCGCCGTTCGCCATGCCGTTCGTCCTTCAATCTGTCGGATTTGGTAGTGGCGGAAAACGCCTGCCGCTGCAAGACCCTCACATCTTGAAACTATGGCTGTCCTTGATCTGCTCCCAAGCCCAAACGACTTCGGTCAGCCGGTCTTCGTCATCGCGGCGACCGCCGTTCATGTCGGGGTGAAGATCCTTGACCAAAGCCTTGTAAAGCTTGCGGATTTCGGTCTTGGTTTGGGTGTCTTTGGCGTCAAGAATATCCAGCGCCTTGCGCTCGGTCGGAGGCAGGCGGCGGGTCTGCTCTTGATTGCGCCGTTGGTCGGCCTTGGCCGGGTTCAGCGTCGCCTTGTCACCCAGCAAATCCGCTGGATCGTCAAAGCCAAAGCGTTGCCAAGCCCGCCCCTCGGTATGGTTGGACGGGGCCTTGTCGCCCGTCGGTCCGAATGGCTGCGTTGGGCGACCCCACACCCGATCTGCCGCGAACTGTTTGTCCATTTCGGCCTCGGAATGGTTCTCGAAGAAATTCCATTTCTGATTATAGGCCCGAATGTGGTCGAGGCAAAACCAGATGAAATTGTCCAATGTATCGGGCGATTTCGGGGCGCGATACTTACCCGGTTTGATGCAACCCGGATTCTCGCACGCCCGCGAGGAAGATTCGACCGCCCCCGACAAACCGCGCGCCCGCGCCCGGCGTTTCTTGTCGGCGGAAACCGATATATCAAATTCAAGGGGTGAACGACGGTTCATACAGGCTCCGGCAAAAGGCTTTTCGAGTCGAGGGCAACAGTCTAGTGTTTCTTGGCGCTTCGCCAAGGGGAGATTATCGGGAAATGACTTACGCCGAGCGTATTCGCACCAAACTTGAAGCGGCCTTTGCCCCGGAATCCTTGAAAGTCATCGACGAAAGCGCCGATCATGCAGGGCATAGCGGTGCGCGTCCGGGCGGTGAGACACATTTTCGTGTCGAGATGAAAGCGTCCGCGCTGGCGGGGCAATCGCGGGTCGCCCAGCAACGTGCCGTCTATGCGGTGCTGAAAGATGAAATGGCCGAACGCGTGCACGCGCTGGCGCTTAGCCTTTAACCCCGCGACGCTGGCCCCAGTTCCGGCGCTGCGTTTTCCGCGCCAAGGGTCAACACCGGCTCGTGGTGCGGTTTTGGCGCCGTGAACACCGGCTCCGCCCGCTGAGCGGCGTCGGGCCGCGCCGGTTCGGTCAGGCGCATCGCTGTCATTGCCGACGCCTGTGTGGCGGGCACGCCAATTTCCCGGCGAAACACCAGCACCGATTGATAAACTTCGACCGCCGCCTTCAGAAGCCCCGGCTTTTCGTCGGCCGGCAGCGATTCAGCCCGTTGATATTCCCAGCCTTCTTTCGCCTGCGCGTTCATCAACTCGCTCAGGGCATTGGCAAATCGGTCGCGATTGGTCTTGGCCCCTTTGGCTTTCACCCCGCGTCGCGGCGATGCGATGACTTTGTATTCATAACGTTGCATCGACCAATCCCTTACCTCAATTCCGATCCGTCGCATGCAATAGCATACGTAACGGGTCAAGCCAATTCGCCCTCACAGCCCCAAGCGGCTTTTCACCAAATCGCTGACGAGTTGCGGGTTGGCTTTGCCACCGCTGGCTTTCAGCACTTGCCCGACGAACCAGCCGACCATGCTGGGTTTTTCTCGCGCCTGTGCCACTTTGTCGGGGTTGGCTTCGATGACCGCATGCACTGCCGCTTCGATCGCGCCGGTATCGGTGACCTGCCTCATCCCGCGTTCGGCAACAATTGACACCGGATCACCGCCCTCCGCCCAGACGATTTCGAACAATTCCTTGGCGATCTTGCCGTTGATGTCGCCGTTGCCGATCATATCGATGATCGCGCCCAGTTGCAGCGCGGAAACCGGTGAGCCCGCAACCGTTTTTGTTTCCTTGTTCAGGCGCCCGAACAATTCATTGATCACCCAATTCGCCGCCATTTTGGCGTCGCGTCCGGTTGCCACGGTCTCGAAGTAATCCGCATCGGCCACATCCGCTGTCAGAACAGACGCGTCGTATTCGGTGATGCCATAGCGGGTGACGAACCGGGCTTTCTTTTCGTCTGGCAGTTCGGGCAATCCAGCGGCTATTGCATCGACGTATTCCTGTTTCAGCGTCAGCGGCAGCAGGTCTGGACAAGGGAAATAGCGATAATCCTGCGCCTCTTCCTTGGATCGCATCGAGCGGGTTTCGCCCCTGTTGGGGTCGTACAGCCGGGTTTCCTGTTTGATTTTGCCGCCGTCTTCCAGAATGCCGATCTGTCGGCGGGCCTCAAAATCAATCGCGGCCTGGATGAAGCGCATCGAGTTCATGTTCTTGATCTCGCAGCGCGTGCCCAGTTCGCTGTCGCCAACCCGCCGCACCGACACGTTGACATCGGCACGCAGCGACCCTTCCTGCATGTTGCCATCGCACGTGCCCAGATAGCGCAGGATCTGCCGCAACTTGCGCACATATTCCGCCGCCTCTTCCGGCCCGCGAATATCGGGTTTGGAGACAATTTCCATCAAGGCCACGCCCGAGCGGTTGAGATCGACCATCGACAAGGCCGGATCAAGGTCGTGGATCGATTTGCCGGCATCCTGTTCCAGATGGATGCGCTCGACACGCACCTTGCGCGCAATGCCGGGGGCCATGTCGACCAGAATTTCGCCTTCACCCACAATAGGGTGGTACAACTGGCTGATCTGATAGCCTTGCGGCAGATCGGGGTAGAAGTAATTCTTGCGGTCAAACCGGCTGAACAGATTGATTTCCGCTTTCAGCCCAAGTCCGGTCCGAACGGCCTGTTCGACGCAATATTCGTTCAATACCGGCAGCATGCCGGGCATCGCGGCATCGACAAGCGAGACATTGGAATTGGGGGCAGAACCAAAAGCGGTCGAAGCGCCAGAAAACAGCTTGGATTTCGACAGGACTTGCGCATGCACTTCCAGCCCGATCACCATCTCCCAATCGCCTTTTGCGCCGGCAATGACGGTCGGTTTGGGTTCGCGATAGGCCAGTTCGGTCATCTTTTATCCTTGCGCCACATTCGCGGTCTTTTACGTCGGCACGGCAAGAAAGGGCAAGGGTGTCAACGCCCGCCAGACACGTCAAACGTGGTGCCGGTGACATAGGAAGCTTGCTCGGACATCAGCCACAAGATCGCCTCGGCAACTTCTGCCGCCGAACCGGCGCGTCTCATCGGAATCATAGAATCAAACCTCGAGACTCGATCCGGTTCACCCATCTTGTCGTGAAAATCGGTGGTGATGATGCCAGGCCGAATGCCATTCACCCGAATGCCAAACGGCGCTTCCTCATCGGACAGGCCCTTGGTAAACGTATCAATCGCACCTTTGCTGGCGGCGTAGTCGACAAAAACATTCGCGCCGCCCAAAGTTGCGGCTTTGGAGGAAACGTTGACAATCACCCCACCCGCGCCGCCGGTACGCTTTGACATCCGCAGGACCGCCTGCTGCGCGCACAGGAAAGCGCCAAGGACATTGATTGCAAACATCCGTTTCATCCGGCCATAGTCCAAATCGGCGAATTTAACTGCTTTGGCACCAATCCCGGCGTTATTAACCAGCGCCGACAACGGTCCAATTTCGGCGTCGCATTGGGTGAAAATGCGCTGCACGTCGGCCGGATCGGCAACATCGCCTTGCAACAACACCGCCTTGCCACCCGCATTCTGCACCGCCAAAGCAACCCTTTCCGCCCCGCTGCGACCACTCGCAAAGCCAATCCCCACGTCATAACCGCGCTCTGCCGCCAGAATTGCCGTCGCCGCACCGATGCCTGAACTTGCCCCAGTCACCATCACCACTTTTCGCATGTCAGGCCTCGAGTATTCGGTTGATGATCTCGCTGCAATCTTTTGAAAGTTCAGGTTTTTTGGCGATCCGTTGCATTTGCTCCATCATCAGCTTTTGCCGATCAACGTCGTAGCGTTTCCACGTTTCAAACGCCCCACACAGTCGCGCGGTTGTTTGTGGATTGAGCGAATCCAGTTTGATCAGCCAATCGGCGAACAACGCATATCCCGACCCGTCGACGGCATGAAACCCGGCTTGGTTTGCCGTTGAAAACGCCCCCAGCAGGGACCTAAACCGGTTTGGATTTTTCCATTCAAAGTCGGGGTGTTGCGTGAGGTTCTTGACAGTTTCACAAGCCAGAGCTGGCGGCGTCAGCGCCGCTTGAACCGAGAACCATTTGTCCACGACCAGCCGGTCATGCTGCCATTTTTTATGAAAACGCGACAAGGCTTTTTCGCCCTGCCCCTCAGCCACCAAAATTGCCAATGCAGACATCGATTGGGTCATATTGTCGGCCCGCTCGAACTGCCTGTGGGCCAGGGCGGCTTCGTCATCAATGCGGCTCAGCAACGCCAGCGCCACCGATTGCAATGCCCGACGACCGGCGTGCCGCGCGTTCGGGTCGTAGGGCACGGCGACATTCATCTCGGCATTGATCCGCTCCAGATGCGGCTGCATCTGGCTTGCCAGCGCTGAATTCAGCGCCCGTCTGGCCTCGTAAATCTTGTCCGGGTCCGGCACCCGTCCTTCGGATGCAATGTGCTGGGCAATTTCTTCCTCAGACGGCAAGGTCAACGTCAAAGCGCGAAATGCCGGATCTAAGGTTTCATCGCGCAGGACTGTCTGCATCGCCAACAAATAATCCGGGTCGGGGATGATGTTGTTGTCCCGGCTCAACCGCGCCAGCATGGACAGGCCGAACGCCCTGCCCGCTTCCCATTTATTGAACGGGTCGCGGTCATGCGCCAATAGAAAGGCGCGGTCTTCGTTGTCGATCTGGCGCTCGATAATTACCGGCGCTGAAAACCCGCGCAGGATTGACAGCACGGGTTTATCTGGCAAAGCAAACTCAAAGGTCTGGGTCTCCTTGGTCAGCTCCAAAACACCGGCCTCACCAATTGCGGAGCCTTTTGGCCCTAAAAAGCCATAGGAAACAGGAATCAACATCGGCTTTTTGGTTTTCTGCCCCGGCGTTGGCGGCACCGATTGCTGCAAGCTGAGCGTATAGGTGCCGTTGCGATAATCCTCCGACACTTTCACCCTCGGCGTGCCCGATTGGCTGTACCACAGCTTGAACTGAGTCAGATCGCGCCCCGTCGCATCTTGAAAAGCCTGCAACCAATCCTCGATGGTGCAAGCTTGGCCGTCATGGCGCTCAAAATACAAGTCAAGCGCGCGGCGATACCCCTCCAGTCCGACCAATAGCTTCAGCATGCCGATGACTTCGGCACCCTTTTCATAGACCGTTGCCGTATAGAAGTTATTGATTTCAATATAGCTTTCCGGCCTTACCGGGTGCGCCAATGGCCCGGCATCCTCGCGGAACTGCCGAGATCGCAGCAATTGCACATCGGCAATCCGCTTTACCGCATGGCTGCGCTGGTCACCGGAAAACTGCTGGTCGCGGTAAACCGTCAGGCCTTCTTTCAAACACAACTGGAACCAGTCGCGGCAGGTGATGCGATTGCCGGTCCAATTGTGGAAATATTCGTGCGCGATGATGCCCTCGATCAGCTCATAGTCCCGGTCCGTCGCGGTTTCGGGCGAGGCGAGCACATATTTGGAATTAAAAACATTCAGCCCCTTATTCTCCATCGCCCCCATGTTGAAATCATCGACGGCGACGATCATGAACAGGTCGAGGTCATATTCGCGCCCGTAGGCCTGTTCGTCCCATTTCATCGAGCGTTTCAGCGAATCCATCGCATAGGCGCATTTATCGGCATCGCCGTCGCGCACATAAATTTTCAGGTCAACCTTGCGGCCCGACATGGTGGTGAATGAGTCGTCGTGGCTAACCAAATCCCCGGCAACCAAAGCAAACAAATAACACGGCTTGGGCCAAGGATCGTTCCATTCGGCAAAGCCCTTGCCGCTTTTGGTCAGGTTGCCGTTTGACAGCATCACCGGCAAATCGCCCTCAATACGCACCGAAAATACCGCCATAACGTCGGGGCGGTCGGGGTAATAGGTGATCTTGCGAAACCCTTGCGCCTCGCATTGGGTGCAATACATGCCGTTAGACATATACAGCCCCTCGAGCGCCGTATTGGCCGAGGGGTTCACCTCTACCACGCATTCCCAAACGAACTTTTCGCGCGGAATATGCTGCGCGGGAATGGTCAACCGCTCGTCATCAAACACCATTTTTGTATGGGCATAATCTACGCCGTCAATCCTGGCGCTGACGAATTTCAGCTTGCGCCCATCCAAAACCAAATCATGCGGGCCATCGCTGGCCCGGGCCGGATTGGCGTTGAAAGTAACCCGCGAAGTTACAATCGTTGCCACTGGGTTTAGGGCAAAGGTCAAATGCACCTCGCCAACCAGCCAAGCGGGTGGCTTATATTCCGCAAGTCGCACAATCGGTGCCGTCGCCTCAATTTGAATCGTCAATTCACGCCACCTTTCGGCTTGTTTGCCAGCACCACAAATCGCCCCAGGCCGCAGCCGGGCCGGACCCGCTGGCGCAAGACTATCAAGATCTGCCCAAGAGTTGCTGCAAAGAAGCAGACAGGTTAGACGAG
Organism: Paracoccaceae bacterium; assembly: GCA_031369165.1. Lineage (GTDB taxonomy): Bacteria > Pseudomonadota > Alphaproteobacteria > Rhodobacterales > Rhodobacteraceae > JANMOK01. The sequence continues at coordinate 7,781 of JANMOK010000081.1, read as the reverse complement.
GATTTGAAGCTTGTGAACTGCGAAAGGTATGGCGATGCAGGAACGTATCCAGCGAGCGGGGTTGATGGTTGACGCGGAATTTGCCGCATTCATCGAAACCGAAGCACTGTCCGCCTCTGGTGTCTCCAGCGCCGATTTCTGGAACGGTCTGGCCGGAATGCTGACCGATTTAACCCCGCGCAATCGGGAATTGCTGGCGCAGCGTGAAAGCTTGCAACAGCAGATTGATGCCTGGCATTTGGACAGAAAAGGGCAAGTCCATGACGCAGTCGCTTATCGCGCCTTTCTCGAACAGAACAGTTATCTGCTGCCCGAAGGTCCCGATTTCACCATCGAAACCAGCAACATCGACCCGGAAATATCCACCATCGCCGGCCCGCAACTGGTGGTGCCCGTTACCAACGCACGCTACGCGCTAAACGCCGCCAATGCGCGCTGGGGCAATCTTTATGACGCGCTTTACGGCACCGATGCCTTGGGCGATTTGCCGAAAGGTAAAGGCTTTGATCCCGAACGCGGCCGTCGCGTTGTCGCGTGGGCGCGCGATTTTCTGGATATGTCCGCACCCCTTGCACAGGGAAGCTGGAGCGATATTTCTGGCTGGTCGGTTATTGGTGGCCATCTGAATATTCAGCTCGACGGCAAATCAACGGCACTGAAACACCCGAATCAGTTCGTTGCCTATGACAAGAACGACACCGAAGTCTTTGAAATAATTCTGCAAACTAACAATTTGCGAGTCGGCCTCATCATCGACCGCGACAGCGTCATCGGCAAAACTGACAAGGCTGGGATTGCCGAAATCTGGCTCGAGGCGGCAATTTCCGTCATCATGGATTGCGAAGATTCGGTCGCCACCGTTGACGGTGCCGACAAGACGCAGGCCTATCGCAACTGGCTGGGCCTGATGAAAGGCGACCTCACCGAAACGGTCAGCAAGGCCGGTGAAACTTTCACCCGCGAACTGGCCCCCGATTATCTCAAACTCACCCCAGACGGCGCACAATATCACGTCAAAGGCCGCGCCTTGATGCTGATCCGCAACGTCGGCCATCTGATGACCACGCCGACAATCCTCGATGCAACCGGCCAAGAAATCCCCGAAGGCCTGCTCGACGCGCTTGTCACCGTGCTTTGCGCCAAGCATGACCTGAACAAGACCACTGGCCCGCGCAATTCCGAAGCCGGCTCGATCTACATCGTCAAACCGAAAATGCATGGACCCGCCGAAGTGGCCTTCACCGACGCCATTTTCACCCGCGTCGAACAAATCTTGGGCTTGCCCCAATACACCGTCAAACTCGGCATCATGGACGAAGAACGCCGCACCACGCTGAACCTGAAAGAATGCATCCGCGCCGCCAAACACCGGGTCGCTTTCATCAACACCGGCTTTATCGACCGCACGGGGGATGAGATTCATACCTCGATGCAAGCCGGGGCGATGCGGCGCAAGGGTGATATGAAGGCGGCGAAATGGATTGCGGCTTATGAGGAGAACAACGTCGATGTTGGGCTGGCTTGTGGGCTAAAAGGCAAAGCCCAAATCGGCAAAGGCATGTGGGCGATGCCCGATTTGATGCAGGCGATGCTGGACGCCAAAATCGCCCATCCCATGGCGGGCGCGAATTGCGCCTGGGTGCCCTCGCCCACTGCCGCCACGCTGCACGCCACGCATTATCACAAAATCAACGTCGCCGCCCGCCAAACCGAAATCGCCAAAGGCGGTCGACGGGCCAACCACGACGACATTCTGACGATACCACTTGCCCAAGGTCACAACTGGTCGGAAACCGAAATCACCGCCGAACTGGAAAACAACGCCCAAGGCATTCTTGGCTATGTCGTGCGCTGGGTTGACCAAGGCGTCGGCTGTTCCAAAGTCCCCGACATCAACAATATCGGCCTGATGGAAGACCGCGCCACCTGCCGCATTTCCTCGCAACATATGGCGAATTGGCTGCTGCATGGCGTGGTTTCGCGCGAGCAGGTGATGAGTGTCATGCGACGCATGGCTGTGGTGGTGGACGGGCAGAATGCTGGTGATCCGGAATATACGCCCATGGCCCCCAACTATCACGGCGCAGCCTTCAAAGCCGCCTGTGATCTGGTGTTTGCGGGTGCGGCCCAACCCAGCGGATATACCGAGCCGATCCTGCATAAGGCGCGGCGAAGGGTAAAGGGCACTTAATCCCTCACATTTTACGAAACAAATCGCCCAAAGCTTATCGCTTCCTTGACCTTCCCTTGCTCAAGTGGGCAGAATCGGCTTGTGAACTCTGAGGCAATCATGCGCAAAGCCGTCGTCGGCATTATCGGCAACGCCGCCCTGATCAACAACGAATACCCGGTGCAAGCGGCGGGCGTGTCCAACGTCGACGCCGTGGCTCTGGTCGCCGGTGCCCTGCCCTTGATCGTGCCCTCGTTGACCCGCGCCGTCGATATTGCCGGCCTGATGGACGTCTGCGATGGTTTTGTGTTCACCGGCGGCAGGCCAAATGTGCATCCACGCCATTACGGCGAGGAAGCTACAGAAGCGCATGGGTTGTTTGACGAGGAACGCGACGAGCTGACCCTGCCGCTGATCCGCGCCTGCATCGCCAAGGGCGTGCCAATCCTTGGCATCTGCCGGGGCTTTCAGGAATTCAACGTCGCCTTTGGCGGCTCGCTTTACCCCGAAATCCGCGACTTGCCCGGACGCATCAACCACCGCATGCCCCAGGACGTGCCCTTGGCGGAGAAATTTGCTTATCGCCATGTGGTCAACCTGACCAAGGGCGGCACTTTTGCCAAACTGTTTGGGGCTGACCAAGTGACGGTCAATTCCCTGCATGGCCAAGGCATTAAAGCCACGGGCCCGCGGATCATTGTCGAAGGCCACGCACCGGACGGCACCGAGGAAGCGATATTGGTGCAAGATGCCCCCGCTTTCGCCCTTGCCGTGCAGTGGCACCCGGAATGGAATGCGGCAGAAGATGCGGTGTCGCGCCCCTTGTTTGCCGCCTTTGGCAAGAGCATGTTAAAGCAAAGCAAAGCCGCCTAGCCTCGCAAGGGGACGCAATTGACACCCAACATTGACCCCGTCTGCGGCATGAGCGTCGATGCCCAATCGGGCAAGCCAACCCATGACTATCAGGGCACTACGTACCATTTCTGCGGGCAAAAATGCCGGATAAAATTTGAAGCTGACCCCTATTTTTACCTATCCGGCGCCAGCAAACGCCAACCAAAATCCGTTACAAAGGCCGCCCGATATACCTGCCCGATGGATCCGGAAATTATCCGCGATCACCCCGGCGACTGCCCGATCTGCGGCATGTCGCTGGAACCGATGGAACCTGGCGTCGGTGCTGCGACCATTGAACTTGCCGATTTGACACGACGCTTGCAAATCTCCGCCGTCTTCACACTGCCATTGCTGGTTTTCAGCATGGCACCAATGCTGGGCTGGGATTTTCATCACAATCTTGGCGGCCAAGTCGAAGCGTTCATCGAACTGGCGCTCGCCGCTCCCGTAGTGTTGTGGGCCGGTCTGCCGTTTTTTCGTCGCGGCTGGGCTTCGCTGCGCAACCTTCATCTCAATATGTGGACACTCATTTCCATCGGTGTCGGTGCGGCATTCGCATATTCTGTGGTAGCAACACTGGCGCCAAGCCTGTTCCCGCAGGGTTTTCGCGGCCACAACGGCCGGGTGTCGATCTATTACGAAGCAGCGGCGGCAATCATTTTGCTGGCCTTGTTTGGTCAAGTACAAGAACTGCGGGCCCGTTCCAAAACCGGCGACGCCATCCGCGCCTTGATGAAACTTGCCCCTGAAACCGCGCTGCGCCTCAATGCCGATGGCAGCGAATATTCCGCTCCCTTGGCCAATATCCTGCCGGGCGACCATTTGCGCATTCGCCCCTTGGATACTATCCCCTTGGATGGGGTTATCACCCAGGGCCACGCCTCGATTGACGAAAGCATGCTGACGGGTGAAGCAATGCCCGTCAGCAAGACCGCCGGATCGGCAGTGACAGGCGGCACGAAAAACGGTGCGGGCAGCTTTGTCATGCGGGCCGAACGGGTGGGCGAGGCAACGACATTGGCGCGCATGGTGGCGATGGTCGCCACGGCGCAACGGTCCCGTGCGCCGATCCAATCGCTGGCGGATAAAGTTGCCGGATGGTTTGTCCCGGCGGTGATGCTGTCAGCTTTGTTGGCATTCAATTTCTGGGCATTCTTTGGTCCATCGCCAGCTTTCGTTTTTGCCAGCATTGCAGCGGTATCGGTTTTAATCATCGCGTGCCCCTGCGCTTTGGGCTTGGCCACGCCGATGTCGGTGATGACGGCAACAGGTCGCGGGGCACGCGCAGGCGTGTTGGTGCGTGCTGCGACGGCGTTAGAACGTTTGGCTTTGGCTGATACCCTGGTCATCGACAAGACCGGGACTTTGAGCGAAGGCAAGCCTTCGGTTACGCGGATCATCGGGCTTGGCCTTGGCGATGACGAAATTTTGGCGATGTCCGCCGCACTGGAACTCAATTCGGAACACCCGCTTGGCAAAGCCGTGCTTTTGCTTGCTGAGCAAAGGCAGCTTTCCATTCCCACCGTCACCGAATTTGTCGCAATCCCCGGCAAAGGTGTTTCTGGTCGCATCGGTGCGGACCGCCTGGCCTTAGGCAACGGTGCCTTGATGTCGGACCTTGGCGTCAGCGTCACAAGTCCTGAAGTCCGCGAATTGGCGGAACTTGGCCAAACCGTGCTGCATTTGGCCAGAAACGGGCATTTGGTTGGCATATTGGGCGTTGGCGACACACTCAAGGCAAACGCCGCATCGGCGCTGGCTGCCCTGCAGCAGGCTGGCCTGACGATTATCATAGCTTCCCGCGACACGCCCGAATCCGCCCGATCCATCGGTGCCAAACTTGGCGTCGCGCAAACGCTGGGCAACATGCAGCCGGAAAACAAGAAGCGCCTCGTCCAAACATTGCAGGCCGATGGCCACATCGTCGCAATGGCGGGTGACGGCGTCAACGACGCCCTCGCGCTCAGCAGCGCTGATATCGGCATCGCTATGGGCAACGGTAGCGACGTTGCGCTGGAAAGTGCTGGCATCACCCTGCTGAAAGGGGATCTGACCGGCATCCTGCGCGCCCGAAAACTTTCGACGGCCCTACGACGCAACATTCGGCAGAACCTGTTTTTCGCCTTTGCCTATAACACAATCGGCATCCCCGTTGCAGCCGGCGCGCTGTATCCGCTTACCGGAGCCTTGCTTTCACCCATATTTGCCGCCGCCGCGACGAGCCTGTCGTCGGTGTCGGTCATCTGGAATTCGCTGCGGCTGAACAAGTTGCAGTTGTGAATACGCCAAGGACGGCGACAAGTTCGTTGCAAGAAACGCGTCGCAGTGGCCTGGCCCTTAGCGCCCGAACTGCTTGCGTTTGGGCGCGGGTCCGCGACCCAGAAACCAAAACAGCGCGGCAATGACCAGCAACAAAGCAACAAAAGGCACGGTCAACAGCTTGGCCTGCATGTCCGCTGACATGAAACGCGCCACGCTTTGCACGTTCGCCAGACTGTCTGGACTGATGCTTGACCAGAATTCGCCGAGCGAAGCCATGGCGAACTTCTCGCCTACATCCACGCTGGCACCCCAATCACGCCACAACTGAAAACCAGCACCGGCGGCAAATAACAAAGCTATAAGTCGGGCCATCACAACCTCACAATTCGGTTTGACTTGCGCCCCATGCGAACCCGGATAATGTGACCGGACCCGCCGCAATTCTGCATTTTCGTTTGCAGCAGTTTACCACAGGTTTGCATTAATGTTCCAGTCTTTCGCAGCCAGTACCGACAATACCCAAAGTGCTAAGCGCCTTTCCGCTTTGCGCAAGGAAATGGTCCGCGAAAATCTGGCCGGGTTTATGGTGCCCCGCGCCGACAGGTACCAAGGCGAAAACGTCGCGCCTTGTGACGAACGGCTGGCTTGGCTGACCGGTTTCACCGGCTCGGCGGGAACCTGTTTGGCGCTGCACGACAAGGCCGCCGTCTTCATTGACGGGCGTTATGTTTTGGCCGTCCGCTCCATGATCGATCAAGCGGTTTTTGAACCCGTGCAAATCCCGCCCGGAAAAATTTCGGATTGGCTGGTTGCATCGCTGCCAAAAGGTGGCGAAATCGGCTTTGATCCGTGGCTGCACAGTGCCAGCGACATCGCCAAACTGACAGACGACCTGGCGCATCACGCCATCACCTTACGGGCAACCGACAATCTGGTTGACCAAGTCTGGCACGACCGACCCGCCGCACCGCAGGGCAAGATCGTGCCACAACTACTTGAATATGCGGGAGAATCTCACCAATCAAAGCGCGAGCGTCTTGCTGCGGCTTTGGCCCGGCAGGACCAAAAAGCATTCGTCCTGACCGCCCCGGACTCCATCGCCTGGCTGCTCAACATTCGCGGCTCCGACGTTGCACGCACCCCAGTTCCCCATGTTTTCGCCATTCTGCACGACGATGCCAAAATGGTGCTTTTTGTCGATCCGGCCAAAACTGATGCCGCGCTAAGCGCCCATCTGGGCAATGAAATCGAACTGCGCGAGCCAAGCGAATTCGGCGCTGCGCTCGATCAGCTGACCGGCACTATCGGCGTCGATGAAAAATCCGCGCCGGTTTGGGTCTTGGATCGACTTAAGTCCGCAAAAGCCGCCGCCGATCCCTGCATCGCAGCCATGATCTGCAAAAACCAGACCGAGCTTGCCGGTGCCCGTGCCGCCCAAATCCGCGACGGCGCGGCAATGGCAAACTTCCTCTGCTGGCTGTGCAGCGAAGCGCCCAACGGCTTGCTGACCGAAATTGACGCGGTAAAACGCCTCGAATCCTTTCGCCAAGCCACCGGTCACCTGAAAGACATTTCCTTCAACACCATCTGCGGTTCCGGCCCCAACGGGGCCATCGTGCATTACCGCGTTACCCAAACGTCCAACCGTGCCATCAAACCTGGCGACGTGTTGCTGGTGGATAGCGGCGGTCAATACCTCGACGGCACCACCGACATCACCCGCACCATCGCCGTCGGTCCGGTCAACCCCGACGCCGCCCGCGCCTTCACCCTTGTGCTCAAAGGCATGATCGCCATCGCCCAAGCCCGCTGGCCCGCTGGCCTTACCGGCCGCGACCTTGATGCCTTCGCCCGCCAAGCCTTGTGGCAGGCCGGGCTGGACTACGACCACGGCACCGGCCATGGCGTTGGCTCGTATCTTGACGTCCACGAAGGCCCGCAAGGCATCTCGCGGCGCACCACGACGCCGCTTGAAAGCGGCATGATCCTGTCTAACGAGCCCGGTTATTACCGCGAAGGTGCGTTTGGCATCCGCATCGAAAACCTTTTGGTCGTCTTACCCGCAACCATACCAACCGGCGGTGATAGACCGATGCACTCCTTTGAAACCCTAACCCTCGCCCCCATCGACCGGGCGATGATCTTGCCCGAACTGCTAACACAATCCGAACGCGACTGGCTCAACGCCTATCACTCAAGGGTGCTGCAAGACCTGGCTGCACTTGTGCCAACGATCACACAAAGCTGGCTCACCAAAGCCTGCGCCCCAATCTAACCTTTCCGCCTAATCCCGATCGCCGCCCCAGCCTGCGCCGGTCGCGCTAATCCCGCCTTGGCCGAAGTCACGCCCCACCCCGGTGTCGAGCACAAACTTGACGGGTTTGGGACCGTCTTGCGTTCGGGCCGGGGCCATCGGCGCGGTGGAGACCAGCAGGTTTTCAACCTTGAACCC
>JANMOK010000004.1:0-8394 GCA_031369165.1 Paracoccaceae bacterium | reverse complement strand
GGTGCGGCACCCGGAATTTGCGGGTGTTGGTGCAACAATATTTTTGACCACGGGTGATCCCGGCCAAGTGTCGCAACAGGCGCACAGGTTTTTGGGGATGGAACTGGGTTTTCAGGGCGTGTGATTGAATGCGCCAGGGCTTTGGCTTAAGGCTGCGCACAGTTCAATCGAGCAGGCCGATGAAACAACACAGAATCGCAATCCTTGGCGCGAGCGGTTATACCGGCGCGGAACTGGTGCGGCTGATTGCCGGGCACGGCGGCATGGAAATTGTCGCTTTGAGCGGCGATCGCAAGGCCGGTATGGCAATGGGTGAGGTGTTTCCGCATCTGCGGCATCTGGAACTGCCCAAGCTGGCAGCGGCGGCGGATATCGACTTTGCCGGCGTTGATCTGGTGTTTTGCGCTTTGCCGCACGGCCTGAGCCAGGCGATTGTCAAAGACCTGCCGCTGTCGGTGAAGGTTGCCGATCTGGGGGCAGATTTTCGCCTGCGCGACCCGGCGGCTTATGAAAAATGGTACGGTTTGCCGCATACGGCGGTGGAATTGCAGAAAACCGCGGTTTACGGGCTGACCGAATTTTACCGCGAGGATATTCGCAAGGCGCGGCTGGTGGCCGGAACCGGCTGCAATGCGGCGACTGTGCAGTTTGCCTTGCGGCCGTTGATTGAAGCGCGGTTGATCGATCTGGACCACATCGTCTGCGATTTGAAGAACGGCATCTCTGGCGCTGGCCGGGCGGTCAAGGAAAACATGCTGTTTGGCGAGCGTAGCGAAGATGTGGCGGGTTATGCCAATGGCGGCACGCACCGACATCTGGGCGAGTTTGATCAGGAATTCACGGCACTGGCCGGGCGCAAGGTTGAAATCGTCTTTGCCCCGCATCTGGTGCCGGTGAACCGGGGGATTCTGGCGGATTGCCATGTGATGGGTGACGCTGCTGCAATGCATGCGGCATTGACGGCCAGGTATGCGGCAGAACGCTTCGTCGTGGTGCTGCCTTTTGGCCAACTTCCGGCGATGGCGCATGTGCAGGGGTCGAACTATTGTCATATCGGGGTTGCCGGCGACCGGGTGAAAGGTCGGGCCTTGGTTGTGGCGACCCTGGACAACCTCAACAAAGGATCGTCGGGGCAGGCGCTGCAGAACGCCAATCTGATGTTGGGGCTGCCCGAAGTGACCGGGCTTGAATCGGCACCGATATTTCCATGACGCGTTTGCGCCGATATGCGCAGGTGTTCTGGACCGCATATTTGCGCTTTGACAAGCACGACGGCTCGGCCATGGCGGGGTATATTGCGTTTTCCGGGCTGTTGGCGCTGTTTCCGTTTTTGATTTTCGCCGTCGCCTTTGTTGGCGAGATGGTGGGGCAGGACGACAGCCTGCGGGCGATTGACGCGCTGTTTCGTCTGGCTCCGCCACATATCGCGCAGACCATCGAGCCGGTGTTGCAAGAGGTTCTGGCCCAGCAGCGCGGCGGGTTGCTGACGTTTTCATTTGCGGCCACGATTTGGATCGCTTCCAGCGCGGTTGAAGCCATCAGGACCGGCTTGGACAGGGCCTATGATGTGGTGGATGCGCGCAATTTCTATATTCGGCGCAGCACGGCGATTTTGTTCGTGTTTCTGGGCGCGTTCGTGGCGTTTTTTCTGGGACTGACGGTTATTTTCAGTCCGTTTTTTGTCAGCGTCGCGGAAAAAATTACCCAAACGAGGTTTCAGTACGGCACGGTTTCGTTGAGCTATGCGTCGGGGTTTTTGGTGTTTGTGTTCGTTCTTTACGTGACGCACCGCTATTTGCCGGGCAAAAACATGCGCTCGGCCCGGTTGTGGCCGGGAGTGTTTTTGACCTCGGCGCTGTTTTTGGCCGGTGCCCTGGGGTTTTCGATCTATCTGAGTTACGCGCCAAGCTATACCCTGACCTATGGCACATTGGCCGGGGTCATTGTCACGTTGTTGTTCTTTTACCTTGTCGGCACGGCGGTGATATATGGGGCCGAAGTGAATGCCACCTTGGCGGCTGCTGCCAACGAGACCATGGTTGAACCCGACGACGAGGGCGACATTGGCTAGTCTCAGAAAACGACGGCGGATACAAATGATCTGTGGCGGGCTGGTTTTGCTTGCCTGTTCTAGCATTCTGATTGGCTATGCCATGCGCGATGGCATCGAGTTTTTCCGCGCCCCCGCGCAGGTTGCCGAGGCGCGGCCGGTTGATGGACAAAGGTTTCATCTGGGCGGACTGGTCAAGGAAGGCAGTCTGGTGCGCGGGGCCAGCAATGAATTTGTGATCACCGACGGCAAAGCCGAAGTGCCGGTTCGATTTGCCGGGATTTTGCCGGCGCTGTTTGGCGAGGGCAAAGGCACGATTGTGAAAGGCTTTTTGCAGGCCGGGGTTTTTGTGGCCGACGATGTTCTGGCCAAACACGATGAAGATTATATGCCCCAGGAAGTGATGGATGCCTTGAAAGCCCAGGGCGTGTTCCAGCCCTCGACATGAGGATTTGCGATGGCGATGCCAAAGTTTGACGATGTGCCGACTTACCTGGCGGCCTTGCCAGAGCCGGGACGCAGCGTTTTGGCGCGGGTGTGCCGGGTGATTGACCTGGCTTTGCCGACGGCGGAGGCGGGGATTTCCTATAATATTCCAACCTGGAAGATCGCCGGCAAGATGGTGATTTACTGCGCGGCCTGGAAGAAACATTATGCGCTGTATCCGGTGTCGCCGCGACTTTTGGCGGCGGTTGGCGGCGGCGATTCGGGATTTGAGGTGGAAAAAGGCACGATTCGCCTGCGCTTTGACACGCCGGTGCCCGAAGAGCTGATCGCCCGAATCGCAATTTTCCGGGCGGATGTGGCGATGCAAGAGGGTAAATAACAGCGAACTGTGGTGCTACGGCTTGTTAAGGTTTTGTTGGTAATTAAGCCCCTGTTAACCAGACAGGAAAGCCGATGCCGACAGTTCGTGACATAGCCGCCGAGATTGTCCGCCGCGAAGGCGGGTTTGTGAACGACCGCGACGATCCGGGTGGCGCGACCAATTACGGCGTGACCATTCACACGTTGCGCCGTCTGGGCCTTGATCTGGACCATGACGGCGACGTTGATGTGTCGGATGTGAAGAAGCTAAGTCTGGAGCAGGCGCAAGGGATTTTCGAGAAAGAGTATTTCGAGCGCCCCGGCATTGGCCAGTTGCCGGAAAACGTGCAGGCGAGTGTGTTTGACATGTATGTCAACGCTGGAAATTGGGCCGTGAAGATATTGCAGCAAGTGCTTGGGTTATTTGGTGAGACTATTTCGGTTGATGGTGACATCGGACCAGTGACGCTGGCGGCGGCGGGCCGGGTTGCAGCAAAAGCCCCGCATCATCTGGCCGATGCTTATGGCATTGCGCGGCGGAATTATTATTACAATCTGGCCGACCGGCGCGAAGCCTCGCGCAAATATGCCCGCCGCCAGGACGGTGGCAAAGGCGGCTGGATCATTCGAGCGGAACAATTCATTGCGCCAAAATTTCAGTTGAGCGCGGCACAGCATGCACAGAGGGTTTCAAAATGGGGCTGATTTCGATTTTGCTGGGATTGGTGCGCGGTGGCAGCATTGCCGGGGGCACGATCAAGGACGCGGCTGAAGTATTCATCGGCAACAAAGCCGAAGAAGCACGGATGGAGAATGCCGAATTCAGCGAGGTTCTCAAGCAGTTTGGTGCGGAATTTGCCGGGCAACGCCCAGGGTGGTTCGACCGCTTTGTTGATGCGATGAACCGGCTGCCGCGCCCGGTATTGGCGTTTGGCACCATGGCATTGTTTGGTTTTGCCATGGCGGCGCCACAGAATTTTGCCCTGCGCATGGAAGGGCTGGCGCTGGTGCCCGAGCCGCTTTGGTGGCTGATGGGTGCGATCATTTCGTTCTATTTCGGCGCGCGCGAGTTGCAGTATCAGCGCGACGGCGTGTCGATTGAGCGGATGCGCCAGACGGTTGAGAAGCTGACGCCCAAGCAGGAGGATCCGGCGGTTGCTGTCGAACGTGTGCCGCTAGCCGTGCCCGCTGGTGACCCGAACTACAATGCAGCCGTTGAAGAATGGCGGGCGATGCATGCACGCTAGCGCTTGGTTCTTTTCCTCGCGCTGCGCTATAGTTGCGCTGAAAAGGGTGGACGCATGATTTCGGAACTGGGCCATTTTGCATTGATCCTGAGCCTGTGCGTGGCTTTGGTGCAGATGCTGGTGCCGATGTGGGCGGCCCAGCGCGGCTGGCGGGCCGGGATGGACTTGGGTAGCTCGGCGGCATTGGTGCAATTCACCTTGGTGCTGTTGGCATTTGCGGCGCTGACTTGGGCGTTTGTGACCTCGGATTTTTCGGTCTGGCTGGTGGCGGCGCATTCGAATTCGGCGGTGCCGCTGCTGTATAAAGTGACCGGCGTCTGGGGCAATCACGAAGGATCGATGCTGTTGTGGGTGCTGATTCTGACGCTGTTTGGCGCCATGGTCGCGGGGTTTGGCGGCAATCTGCCGCTGCCGTTGAAAGCGCGCGTATTAAGCGTGCAAGCGGCGATTGGAACGGCGTTTCTGGCGTTCATCCTGTTCACCTCCAACCCGTTTCTGCGGCTGGAAAACCCGCCGTTTGACGGTCAGGATTTGAACCCGCTGCTGCAGGACCCCGGCTTGGCGTTTCACCCGCCGTTTCTGTATTTGGGCTATGTCGGCCTGAGCATGGCGTTTTCGTTTGCGATTGCCGCGTTGATCGAGGGAAAAGTCGATGCTGCCTGGGCAAGATGGGTGCGGCCCTGGACTTTGGCGGCGTGGATGTTTTTGACCATCGGCATCGCCTTGGGGTCTTGGTGGGCTTACTACGAATTGGGCTGGGGTGGCTGGTGGTTTTGGGATCCGGTCGAGAATGCCAGTTTCATGCCGTGGCTGATTGCCACCGCATTGCTGCATTCGGCGATCGTAGTGGAGAAACGCGATACCTTAAAACGTTGGACTATCTTGTTGGCAATACTGGCGTTTTCGTTTTCGCTGATCGGCACTTTTATCGTGCGGTCCGGGGTTATCACCTCGGTGCATGCCTTTGCCAATGATCCGGAACGCGGCAAGTTCATTCTGGCGATATTGGCTGTGGCGATTGGCGGCGGCTTGGGTTTGTTCGCATTGCGCGCCCCGGCCTTAAAATCGGGCGCGATGTTTGCGCCGGTCAGCCGCGAAAGCGGGATGATTGTGAACAACCTGCTGCTGGTCGTTGCCGCATTCGTGGTGTTCATCGGCACAATCTGGCCTTTGGTGATGGAATTTGCCACCGGGGACAAAATTTCGGTCGGCAAGCCGTTTTTTGAAACGGCGTTCACGCCGTTCATGATTCTATTGGCCATATTTTTGCCGTTTGGAGCGATTTTGCCGTGGAAACGTGGAGTTGCGGGGCGAAGTTTACGTGCTTTGTTGGGACCGGCGGTCTTGGCATTGGCGCTGGCAAGCCTGGTTTGGACGCTGCAGACCGGCGGACGGATGCTGGGCCCGGTCGGTTTGGCCTTGGCGGTCTGGGTTATCGGCGGTTCACTTGTCGATTTCGCGTTGCGAATCAAGTTGGGCCAAGCGCCGGTTGGCGAGAGTTTGCGCCGGCTGGGCAATCTGCCGCGGGCCGATTGGGGCAAACTGCTGGGCCATGCCGGACTGGGGGTGTCGATTTTTGGCATCGCGGCGATAACCGCCTGGCAAGCCGAGGATATTCGCACCTTGCGGGTTGGCGAAAGTTATTCGCTGGGGTGGTATGATTTGCGGTTTGACGGGGTGCAATCCTTGCAGGGTCCCAACTATCTGGCAGAAATCGGCACGTTCAGCTTGTCGCGGCAAGGTATTGTCATTGCTGCAATGTTTCCCGAAAAACGCTCATTTGACGTGCAGGCAATGACAACGACCGAGGCGGCGATCAACACGACGCCGATGCGCGATGTCTATGTGACGCTAGGTGATCAGCAGGGCGACGGAAGTTGGGCCGTGCGGTCCTATCTGAAACCATTTGCCATGTGGCTATGGGGTGGCGCGCTGATCATGGGGCTGGGCGGCTTGATCAGCCTGAGCGACCGCCGCTTTCGGCTGGGTGTGGCAAGGCGACCCGCAGCGCGCGTGGTGGCGGCACAATGAAATGGCTGTTGATATTCATTGCGTTGGCGGCACCGGTCTGGGCGGTTACTCCCGGCGAAATGCTGGACGACGCGGCGCTGGAGGCGCGGGCAAGGTCTATTTCGCAGGGCTTGCGTTGCCCGGTATGCCAGAACGAATCCATTGACGAGTCCGGGGCGAGCGTTGCCGCTGATTTGCGCTTGCTGGTGCGCGAACGTTTGGTTTCGGGCGACAGCGACGCGGAGGTTGTTGGATATATTGTTGCCCGATACGGCGAATTCGTGCTGCTGCGGCCAAAGGCGAGCGGCGGCAATTTGGTGTTGTGGCTGGCAGGCCCGGTGCTGCTGGCCGGCGGGGGAGCGGCTGCTTTTTTGGCGATGCGGCGCAACCGCATCAAGGCGGATTCAGGCGGGCTGAACCAGGCCGAGGCAGAGAAACTGGTGCAGGCGCTGAAAGATTTGCGGTGAGCGACGCCAGCGTTCTATATGCGGTGCAGGATCGAATCGCGACAGTGACGCTCAATCGCTCGGCAGTTATGAATGCGCTAAACGCGGCGATGCGGCGCGAATTGCTGTCGGCGTTGCGCCAAGGTGCCACGGAAGCGCGGGTGATCATTCTGGCGGGGTCGGGAAACGGGTTCTGCTCTGGCCAGGATTTGGGCGATGTCGATCTGGACCGGCCAGAAGAATTGGCGCGCATTCTCGACAAGGAATATACGCCAATTCTGGAAGCCATTTATGAATGCCCGGTGCCGGTGATTGCTGCGGTTAATGGGGCGGCGGTTGGTGCCGGGGCCAATATTGCCTTGGCATGTGACATTGTGATTGCCGCGCAATCGGCTGTATTCGTTCAAGCTTTTGCCCGAATTGGCCTGATGCCAGACGCGGGCGGCACCTATTGGCTGCCGCGGCAGATCGGCTTTGCCCGCGCCATGGGTGCCGCGCTGCTGGCCGAGCCGGTTTCAGCCCGACAGGCGGAAAGCTGGGGCATGATCTGGCAGGCGGTGGCCGACGACAGGCTGGCGGAAGTTGTGGCGGCGCGAGCGCAGCAGCTGGCGGACGGGCCAGGTCTGGCAATCGGACTTATCAAGCGGGCGCTGCGGGCGAGTTATGGCAATGGTCTGGATGATCAGCTGGCGCTGGAGGCGCAATTGCAGGGACGGGCGTTGCACAGCGACGATTTTCGCGAGGGCGCGATGGCGTTTCTGGCCAAGCGCAAACCGCGCTGCAAGGCTTAGATCGTGTTGACTGCATGAGTTTATTCAGCGAAATCAATAAAGTGCCGCTTGCATTTGATCAGGACCGGGCAGCGGAAGCGCGGGCGATGTTCCCCGAATTGAGTGGCGCGGCGCTGGATTTGATTGGCGGTGCGGCGGGGTCTTCGCCGTATTTGCACTTTCTATTGCAACGCGAGGGCGATTGGCTGCGCGATGCGGCGCACAACGTAGCCGACACAATCCTGAACAATATATTGGCGGCGGTGCCTGACGGTTTGTCTGCCGATCCGGGGGTGGAGTTGCGGCTTGCCAAGCGCAGGCTGGCCCTGCTGACAGCATTGGCCGATCTGGGCGGGCTATGGCGGCTGGAGCAGGTTACCGGCGCCCTGACGCGGCTGGCTGATGCGGCGGTGCAGTCCTGCCTGAACTTTTTGTTGGGTGCCGAGCTGACGCGGGCGAGGATGCCAGGCCTGACGGCCGCCAGCCGTGCTGATCTGGGCGGGTATTTCGTTTTGGCGATGGGCAAGATGGGGGCGGGCGAGTTGAATTACTCCTCGGACATCGACCTTATCTGTCTGTTTGACGAAAGCCGCTATGCAACGGAAGATCTAGCGGAAATTCGTGCTGGTTTTGTGCGGATCACCAAAGGCATGGTCAAGATGCTGTCGGAAGTGACCGCAGAGGGCTACGTGTTTCGCTGCGACTTGCGGCTGCGACCCAATCCGGCAGTGACGCCGGTTTGCATTGGCATGGATCACGCCGAGCATTATTACGAAAGTCTGGGGCGGACCTGGGAGCGGGCGGCCTATATCAAGGCGCGGGTCTGCGCGGGCGATCTGGTTTCCGGCCAGCGGTTCCTGAGCAATTTGCGGCCGTTTATCTGGCGGCGGCATCTGGATTTTGCTGCGATCCAGGACGCGCATGACATGCGATTGCGCATTCGCGAACACAAAGGCATTTTTGCCGAGCCCGATGTGCCCGGTCTGGACCTGAAGCTCGGTCCCGGCGGAATTCGGGAAATCGAATTCTTTGCCCAGACGCGGCAGATGATCTGCGGTGGCCGC
>JANMOK010000002.1:0-3453 GCA_031369165.1 Paracoccaceae bacterium | reverse complement strand
CGACCAACACGGCGGGCGCCGGGTGGAAATGGGCGTGGCGCTTATCTCGCAATCGTCCAATATCGCGGTCAATCTGACAATGCAAAGGCGTGGCTTGCCCGTCGCCTATGTCGCATGCGTGGGGAACGCTGCGCAAACCGGAACCGCAGAAATTGCCTTGGCGATGCTGGCCGACCCAAGGGTGACGGCGATAGGGATGTATCTGGAAGGCATCGGCGACGCACGCGACTTCCTTGCCATGGCCCGAGAAGCCCAGCGATTGGGCAAGCCGCTGGTCGCCTTGAAATCGGGCAAAAGCGAAGGTGCTCGCTCGGCGGCGGCGACGCATACGGCGGCGCTGGCTGGAAGTGGGGTTGCATCGAGTGCTTTTCTCAAACGCGCCGGTGTGGTTGAAGTTAACGACATTCCCGAAATGGTTGAAACGCTGAAATTCCTGCACGTCCACGGGCCGTTGCAAGGCAATCGCGTCGTCTCGATGTCCTGCTCGGGGGGTGAGGCCGGTCTGATGGCCGATCTGGCGGCGGGTTTGCCACTGCAATGGCCGCAACCTGCCGCCCAGCAAGCCACGGCACTGGCCGCCTTGTTAGGGCCGCTGGTCAGCATTTCCAACCCGTTCGATTACCACACGTTCATCTGGGGCGATGTCGCCAGGATGACCGCGACCTATGCGACGATGATGCAGGGCGGGTACGACGCGGCTATACTGGTGCTGGATTTTCCGCATGCGGATCGCTGTTCCGACGCGGCATGGGAACCGGCAGTTCAGGCGCTGATTGCGGCGCATAAACAAACGGGAATTAAGGCGATTATGGCCGCGTCGCTGCCGGAAAACCTGCCCGAAAGTCGCGCGGACGCCTTGCTCAAAGCCGGGATCGTGCCGATCGGTGGTCTGCAGGTGGCGCTGAACGTGGTGGCCAATGCTGCGTCGAAACCGCGTATCGACGCGAATTGGCAAACACTGCCGATCCGGCCCACGCAGGGAGCGCGCCTGCTCGACGAAGCGCAGTCCAAGGCGCTGTTGGCAAAGGCCGGGATAAGGGTCCCCAATGGCACAATCGGAACCGCCGACACGATCACCCGAAAAGCCTTGCCACTGGTTGCCCCGCTGGCGCTCAAAGGGCTGGGCTTTGCCCATAAATCCGAATCCGGGGCGGTGAAATTGAACCTGTATCAAACCGACATAGCTGCCGCAGCCGCCATCATTCCGGCGACAACCTACTTGGTTGAGGAAATGGTACAAGGCTGCGTCGCTGAACTGTTGGTCGGCGTGCGCGCCGATCCGATCTACGGCGCGACGCTGACGATTGGCATGGGCGGGGTGGAAGCGGAATTGTTGCAGGACACCGCAACCATGGTGCTGCCGGTCAGCGAAAACGATGTGCGATCGGCAATGCAAGGCCTTAAACTGGCACCGCTGTTAACGGGCTATCGCGGCAAGCCAAAGGCGGATGCCGACGCTGCCATAACTGCCGCGTTGGCAATCGCCAATCTTTACGCAACCGATGCCACGATCACCGAAATCGAAGTTAACCCGCTGATGCTAAGGACAGAAGGCAAGGGCGCAGTTGCTGCAGATGCGGTGATTTGGAGGACCCAATGACCGAAACCCCCATCAAAATCCGCCGCGAAGGAGCAATTTTAGAGGTCACTTTAGACCGTCCCAAAGCCAACGCGATTGATCTGGCGACCAGCCGGATCATGGGGGAAACATATCAGGCGTTCCGCGATGACCCTTCGCTGCGGGTGGCAATCTTGCGGGCCGAGGGTGAGAAATTTTTCTGTCCCGGCTGGGATTTGAAAGCGGCGGCTGCGGGCGATGCCGTCGACGGCGACTACGGCATTGGCGGATTTGGCGGCCTTCAGGAGCTGGGCAACCTCAACAAACCGGTAATCTGCGCCGTCAACGGCATCTGCTGCGGCGGCGGGCTGGAACTGGCGCTGTCGTGCGATTTGATTTTGGCCAGCGACACTGCCACCTTCGCCCTGCCGGAAATCCGTTCCGGCACCGTTGCCGATGCCGCCAGCATCAAGCTGCCCAAACGAATTCCCTACCACGTCGCGATGGACCTGCTGTTAACCGGGCGCTGGATGGATGCGGAAGAGGCGCTGCGCTGGGGTATCCTCAAGGAAATTACCAGGCCCGCAGATTTGTTGGCCAAAACCTGGGACCTTGCCCGCCTGCTCGAATCCGGGCCACCCTTGGTGCAAGCGGCGATCAAGGAAATCGTGCGCGAGGCGGAGGCGATGCGGTTTCAAGACGCGCTCAACCGCATCACCAAACGGCAGTTTGCCACAGTGGACAAGCTGTATTCGTCGGAGGATCAGTTGGAGGGGGCGAAGGCGTTTGCCGAGAAGCGCAAGCCGGTCTGGCAGGGGAAATGATCCCCGCCTGCACGGCGATGACAATATTCCCGTCGCGCCGACACCCTAACAGGTGTTGCACTTTTTTCGTGAACTCAAGGAATCACCCCGCCACAAACTCCATCGCCACCCCGTTGATGCAATGCCGCATTCCGGTGGGTTCCGGCCCGTCGTTGAAGATATGGCCCAGATGGCCGCCGCAGCGGCGGCAGTGACACTCGGTGCGCACGGATAGAATCGATTTGTCGACCTTGGTCCCAATCGCCCCGTCAATCGCCTGCCAGAAGCTGGGCCAGCCGGTGCCGCTGTCATATTTTGTGGCGGAATCGTAGAGCGGCAGATCGCAGCCTGCGCAGGTGAAGGTGCCTGCACGATGTTCCTCCAGCAGCGCCGAAGTAAAGGGCCGCTCGGTGCCTTCATGGCGCAAAACATCAAAGGATTGCGGCGACAAGATCGCTTGCCATTCCGCTTCGGTTTTCATGACTTCAAAGGTCTCGCCGAAAGCAGGCAGGACAACAAAAGCGCTGGACCCCAGCAATGCAGCGGATGATCCCAAAAACATGCGGCGCGAAATCATGGCATTCTCCCGTTTGTCAAATGGCCGGGTGCGCAGCGTGCCCACCCGGCTTTGGCTTTACATACTCAAATACTCAGTAAACTGCGCGTCACATTTTCGGCAGCAGCACCGCATCAATCACGTGGATCACGCCGTTGGATTGAACCACATCGGCAATGGTCACTTTGGCAACGCCACCGTTTTCGTCGGTCAGGGTGATCCATTCGCCGTCCATCTGCGCTTTCAGAATGCAGCCGCCCAGCGTCGGCACGTCATGCGCGCCGCCATCATCGGCGATCATGCCGCCAATCGCTTCGGACATCGCATTGGCACCAACAACATGGCAGGTCAGGATTTTGGTCAGTTGGTCTTTGTTCTCGGGTTTCAACAGGGTTTCTACCGTGCCAGCAGGCAGGGCATCGAAGGCTGCGTTGACAGGTGCGAACACCGTGAACGGGCCTTCGCCTTGCAGCGTTTCAACCAGTCCGGCAGCAGCTACCGCTGCAACCAATGTGGTATGATCGGCAGAGTTCATG
>JANMOK010000397.1:0-7069 GCA_031369165.1 Paracoccaceae bacterium | reverse complement strand
GGGTGGCAAGGGCCGCTTGGTAGCAGGGTCAATGCAGGCCGCGCAATCACCAATGGCAAAGATTTGGTCGTCACCCGTTACCTGCAAAGTGTCGCGCACCTCGACGTGGCCGGAGGCGGTCAGAGGTAAACAGCCAAATGTCGGCAGTACCGTCGGTGCGCCAATGCCCGCGACCCAAACCGTCATGTGTGAGGCAAGTGTAATATCCCCGCCCAGATGAACAGTTCCATCCGGGTCAATGCGTTCAACTTTGCAATTTACCCGCACCTCAACGCCAAGGTCGGTCAGCCGATCATGCGCCATCTTTGACATGGCTTCGCCCAGAACCGGCAGCAGTCGCGGCGCGGCCTCGATCAGCCGGATGTGGACATTGGCGGCTGGATCAAAGGTATCAAAGCCGTATTGCGTCATGTGGTGGATGGCGTTGTGCAACTCGGCCGCCAGTTCGACACCGGTCGCGCCGCCGCCGATGATGGTGACATTCAGCATTTTGGCGGATGGAACATCCATCGTGTCCATCCGAAGGCAATGTTCAAAGAATACGTTGCGGAACCGATGTGCCTGTTCCAGCGTATCAAGAAAGAAACAGTTTTCTGCCACCCCCGGAATGCCAAAACTGCGCGGCTCGCTGCCAAGGGCCAGCACGAGAATATCATAGGGCAGCGCGCGTTCGGGTATCAAAATGCCTTCCTCGCCGGTGCGGCCGGAAATTGTGATCGTGCGTTGGGCGCAATTTATGCCCAGCAGATTGCCGGTGCGAAACCGGAATCCATGCATTTCAGCAAGCGACAGATAGTTGATTTCATCCCCCACATGACCGTGCGTACCCGCAGCCACCTCGTGAAACAGTGGTTTCCACACATGGGTCATTTTACGATCCACCAGCGTGATGTCGCCGCGCCGCTTGTAGCCAAGCTGCCGCGCCAGGCCAATCGCCAGTTCCAATCCGCCAGCCCCGCCGCCAATGATAACTACCTTGGTCATGTCGCCTTTCTTGCCAAAGGGATTTCATCCAAATCATGCCCGGCACCTGGGGTGTATAATATGCCGAGCCGCCCAACGCCACCCGGGTGGGGGACCGGGATTTCTCGGCGGCAAAAATGAGCTTGGTTGCGAAA
Source organism: Paracoccaceae bacterium (assembly GCA_031369165.1). GTDB lineage: Bacteria > Pseudomonadota > Alphaproteobacteria > Rhodobacterales > Rhodobacteraceae > JANMOK01. The sequence continues at coordinate 5,951 of JANMOK010000397.1, read as the reverse complement.
AGCGGGTGGATTGGCATGATTGGCAGGCACCGCAGCCTAATGCGCAATCAATACCTCAACCCCGCGATTTTCGAATGCTTTGGCGTCGCTGTCGGAAATTCCATCGTCGGTAATGAAGGAATTGACCACGTCCAGCGCTCCCAGCCGCGTAAAAGAGGATTTGTTGATCTTGGTTGAGTCTGCCACCAGATAGACATGGCTTGCGGCCTTGATCATCGCCTCTTTCAATTGCAGGTCGGCAAAGCTGGGGTAAGTTAACCCTGCATCCAGCGCGACGCCCGCGGTCGCCAGAAACAGCTTTCCGGCGTAGATATTGCGAAAATATTCGACCGATTTGTCGCCCGACAGCGACAAAGTCGGTGCCTTGAACTGGCCACCGGGCATGTGAACCGCGAAACTCGGCTCCGCGCCAAGGATCAGGGCAATGTTCAGGGAGTTGGTGATGATCGTCAGGTTCATTCGCGCCTTCAGGTGGGTAGCAATTTCGGTAGTCGTGCTGCCTGCATCAAGAATCAGCGTCTCGCCGTCTTCAACCAATCTTGCCGCATAAGCCCCAATTTTGCGTTTCTTGTCCATGTTTTCCGTGTGATGCAGGGTCAGCGCGCCGACTTGGGATGGCAGCGTATTCAAATAAGCGCCACCATGTTCGCGGGTAATGACGCCCTCGGCTTCGAGCCTTTCAAGGTCCTGGCGGACTGTCGGTTCCGAAACCTGGAACGCCAAAGCCAGATCGCGCACGCGTGCCGAGCCTTCTTCCTGCAGCCATTCCAATATGCGGCGGCGGCGAGATTCGGACAAAAGTCCAACAAATGGTTCTGGCGCGGGCTTCATTGGCGGTCCTGGGTACTTTTTCGCAACATATCGCAAATAATTTCAATTGCAAACGAAATGATTCGGCGATAAAAGCAAATAAACGCAAAGAGTGAGGGAATCGCGATGGCGCTGCACATCCGGCGGAAAGTGACTTTGGGCTTGGTGATCGGCAGCCGCGCCTTTTTCAGCCCCGTCCCCTGCCGCACGGCACGGGACGAGGTCTTGGCACAATTGGCAAAGCTTGGCATCGACGTCGTGATCCTGCCCTTTGAGGCGACGGCAAACGGTGCCGTGCAATCCATCCCCGACGCCGAACTTTACGCCAGTCATTTCAAGGAAAACCGCGGCCGCATCGACGGTCTGGTGATCTGCCTGCCCAACTTCGGCGACGAGATCGCCATCGCCGAATTGGTCAGCCGTGCCCGCCTGAACGTGCCGATCCTGCTGCAAGCTTCCAATGACGAGGTTGACAAGGTCGATGTCCATTCCCGCCGCGACGCCTTTTGCGGAAAACTCAGCGTTACCAACAACTTCTGGCAATACGGTGTGCCCTTTACGGAAACCACCAGCCACACCTGCGACACCGGCGGCGCCGAATTCGCTGGCGATCTTGACCGCTTCGCCCGGGTCTGCCGCACCGTCAAGGGTTTGCGCGGTGCCCGTCTGGGGGCAATTGGGGCGCGGACCGGCGCGTTCCAGACCATGCGCTACAGCGAGAAACTGCTGCAAGCCGCCGGCATCACCGTGGTGACGGTCGACCTCAGCGAGATGATGGGGGCGGCGGGGGCCATCGCCGACGACGACCCCGCGATGATCGCCAAGATGGACAAGATCAAGGCCTATGGCACCATCCCCGCCCATATCCAGCCGTCGCAAATCATCAAACAGGCCAAATGGACCCTCGCCGTCAACCGCTGGATCGAGGCGAACGGCTGCGACGCCTCTGCCATACAGTGCTGGCGCAGCTTGCAGGACAATTTCGGCTGCGCCACCTGCGTCACCATGTCGATGATGGGCGAGGAACTGATGCCCAGCGCCTGCGAGGTTGACATCATGGGCGCGATTTCCATGTACGCCCTCGCCCTCGCCTCCGGCGCACCCCCGGCGATCCTCGACTGGAACAACAACTACGGCTATGAGGCCGACGTCTGCGTCTGCACCCATTGCGGCAATTTCCCGAAATCCTTCATCGGTGACACCCCGGAAATCTCCGAATTGGATGTGCTGGGCGAAAGCATCGGCCGCTCGAAATGCTTTGGCGCGGTCAAGGGAAAGGTCAAGCCCGGCCCGATGACCTATTTCCGCCTGTCCTCCGACGACCGCGCCGGCACGCTGAAATGCTATCTGGGCCAGGGCGAGTTTACCGACCATCCCTTTGGCATGGACGGCGGCATCGCCACGACACGGGTGCAGAACCTGCGCCAGCTGCTGCGCTTCGTCACCCAGAACGGCTTTGAACACCACGTCGCCATGGTCCGCGGCCACCACGCTGATGTCGTGGCCGAGGCGGTGACCCGCTATCTGAGCTGGCCATTTTACCATCACAACGCCATTCCCGAACCGTCGCTGACCCTGCCGCACCGTTTCTAAGGAACCCCGATGACCCTGCCCAACGACCCGCTGCCGCTGATCCGCGAAAAGGCCCTGTGTATGCGCCGCCGCGCCTTTCGCATGGTGCATGAAGCCCAGCTTGGCCACCCGGGCGGTGATTTTTCCGCCATCGACATCATGGCGACGCTTTATTTTGCTGTGCTGCGCTTTGATCCGAAACGCCCCGACTGGGCCGACCGGGACCGGTTCATCATGTCAAAGGGCCACGCGACCGGAGCCTTGTATACGGTTCTGGCGGCTGCGGGCTATTATCCGGAAAGCTGGCTCGACACTTATATGCAAGCAGAATCGAAACTGAACGGCCATCCTAATCGCAACTATCTGCCGGGGGTCGAGACCAACACCGGCCCCTTGGGCCACGGCCTGCCGGTTGGCGTAGGAATCGCCATTGCCGGGCAAATCGACAGCGCCGGGTTCCGCACCTTTGTGCTGACCGGTGACGGCGAGTTGCAGGAAGGCTCGAACTGGGAAGCGGCGATGACCGCGGGAAACCGCAAGCTGGCGAACCTGACCGTCATTGTTGACCGCAACCGCTTGCAGCAAGGTGCAGGCACCGAGGAAACCAACGGCCTCGATCCGCTTGACGACAAATGGCGCGCATTCGGCTGGCACGTCGAAATGATCGACGGCCACGACCATGCCGCATTGCTCAAGGTGCTGGGTGCCTCGGTTGGACAGCGCAAGAAACCGCTGTGCGTAATCGCCAATACGGTGAAAGGCAAAGGTGTTTCTTTCATGGAAAACAACGCGTCATGGCACCACGGTGTGCCGAATGCTGAACAATTTGCCCTTGCAATGAAGGAACTGGTGTAGCCATGGCCCATACCGCCGTCCAACCCGCCGACCTGTTTGACTGCCGTGACGCTTTTGCCCGCACGCTGGAAACCTTGGCCGAGGCCGACCATCGCATTGTCGCGGTGGTGAATGACTCGCTCGGATCGTCCAAACTCGGTGGTTTCAAGAAAAAGTTTCCCGACCGGCTGGTGAACGTCGGTATCGCCGAACAAACCATGGTCGCGGTTGGTGCCGGGCTGGCGAATGGTGGCAAAGTGCCGTTCGTTTCGGCCGCCGCCTGTTTTTTGACCGCGCGGGCGCTGGAACAGATCAAGGCCGACATCGCCTATTCCAACGTCAACGTGAAGCTGGTCGGCCAGTCTTCGGGCGTGGCTTATGGCGAACTTGGCCCGACGCACCATTCCATCGAAGACCTTGCGTGGCTTCGCCTGTTGCGCAACCTGACCATAATTGTGCCTTCCGACCCGTGGGAGACTGCCGCGGCACTGACTTGGGCGGCTAAACACGACGGCCCGGTTTTTATTCGCGTCAGCCGGATGCCGGTGCCCGAACTTTCCGTGCCGAACCGGGTGTTTCGCATTGGCAAGGCCGAGACAATCCGCGAAGGCAGCGATCTGACCATCATCTCTTGTGGCACGACAGTGCATCTGGCGCAGGGCGCTGCGCAAATATTGGCCGCCGAAGGTGTTGAATGCCGCGTGCTCAACATGGCCACGATCAATCCGCTCGACGAGGACGCCGTGCTTTCGGCGGCGGCCACCGGTGCCATCGTGACCGTAGAAGAAGCCTCGGTTCGCGGCGGTCTGGGCGGGGCAGTGGCGGAATTGACCGCAGCGCATAATCCGGTACCCATCGAGATGGCCGGCTTTCCCGGATTCGTTCCGACCGGCTCGGTTGCGTGGCTATTTGATCACTTTGGCCTGACCCCGCAAGGCATCGCGGCGGCAGGACGCAGGGCGCTGGCCCGTAAGCGTTGACCTTGAAGCACAAACACATCCTTGCCCTCGACCAAGGCACGACCAACACCAAGGGGCTATTGATTGACGCGACAGGGCAAATTCTGGCGCAGGCGTCTTGCCCGTTGGTCTCAACCTATCCGCAAGCCGGCTGGGCCGAACAATCCGCACTCGAAATTTGGCAGAGTGTTCAAACCGTCATCGCTGCGATTTCGCAACAGACTGCCGTTTCTGAAATCGCCGGAATCGCCATTGCCAACCAGCGCGAAACACTTGTGGTCTGGGACGCAGAAACCGGTGTCCCGATTGCCCCGGCAATTCTGTGGCAATGCCGCAGAACCGCAGACATTTGCGCGACATTGCATGCGACAGGGCTAAACCCCAAGGTCGAAGCCGCGACCGGATTGGCGATAAATCCGCTGTTCCCTGCCAGCAAGTTTGGCTGGGTGATGCGCCACGTTCCCGCGGCGAGCACTTTGGCGGTACAGGGCAAACTTCGGGCAGGGACAGTTGACAGCTGGCTGTTGTGGAACCTGACCGGCGGCAAAAATTTCGCCACCGACCATTCCAACGCCTCGCGCACGCAGCTATTCAACACCGAGACGTTGAAATGGGATGAGGCTTTAGGTGAAATTTTCGACGTGCCTTTGGCATCGCTGCCAGAGCCACGTCCTTCCGACAGTCACTTCGGAGACACTGTTGCCGCAAAAACCGCATTGCCCGAAGGCGTTCCGATTCTAGCGATGATGGGTGACAGCCACGCCGCCCTCTTTGGCCACGGGGTGCGCCAGCCCGGCATTGTGAAAGCCACCTATGGCACCGGCTCTTCGCTGATGACCTTGACGCCAAAGCGCATCAACTCGACCAACGGCCTTTCAGGAACCATCGCTTGGTCCACCGGCGCAGGTGTGGCTTACGCCGTCGAAGGCAATATTACCGTTTCAGCGCAGGCGGCCGCGTTCATGGCCGAGTTGTTGGGACTCAAAGATGCATCCGCGCTGTCCGCACTTGCGGAATCGGTAGCGGATTCCGACGGCACTACGTTTGTTCCCGCTTTGGCCGGCCTTGGCGCGCCGCATTGGCATGACTGGGCAAAAGGCGCCATTGAGGGCATGACATTGGGCACCAGGCCCGCACATCTGGCACGCGCCACCTTTGAAGCCATCGCGCTGCAAATTGCCGATGTGTTTTGGGCGATGGAGCGCGACGTCGGAAGTCCGCTGGACGCTCTGAACGCCGATGGCGGCGCGTCCGCCAATGCGTTTCTGATGCAGTTGCAAGCCGACGTGCTGGACCGCCCGGTCAGGCGCAGCAATATCGCCGAAGTTGGAGCGCTTGGGGTTGCGCGGATGGCATTTGAGGCCGCCAATTCGAGGGTCACTTCCGATGCGGTTCCGATTCCTCAGGAAACCTTTCTCCCAAAAAGCAACCCGACTTGGCGAGAAGCTCTGCTCGCGTCGTGGCACGCTGCCATAGTCCGTGCGACCCAGCAGTCCATGCCCAACCGCGACTTGCACCCATGATAACGAATCACCACACAGGAAAACTTGACAGCAAAGGGGAACTTGCGGCACCTTCGCCACCAGTGGGGCCGTAGCTCAGCTGGGAGAGCGTCGCGTTCGCAATGCGAAGGCCAGGAGTTCGATCCTCCTCGGCTCCACCAAGTTCCTCGTCACTTGAGCCCGCTCATCGCGATGCCTTGCACGAAATGTCGTTGTGCCAACAAAAATGCGAGCAGGATGGGCGCGACGCTGATGAACGACGCCGCCATCATCA
>JANMOK010000357.1:0-3808 GCA_031369165.1 Paracoccaceae bacterium | reverse complement strand
GTCTGCGGCATCGGGCCATCCGCCGCCGAGCACACCAGAATGCCGCCGTCCATCTGCGCCGCGCCGGTGATCATGTTCTTCACATAATCCGCATGGCCCGGGCAATCGACATGCGCATAATGCCGCGCCTTGGTTTCGTATTCGACATGTGCTGTCGAAATGGTGATCCCGCGCGCCCGCTCTTCGGGTGCCGCGTCGATCTGGTCATAGGGCTTGTATTCACCAAAATACTTGGTGATCGCCGCCGTCAGCGACGTCTTGCCATGGTCAACGTGACCAATCGTGCCAATGTTCACATGCGGCTTATTCCGCTCAAACTTCGCCTTCGCCATGATGGCCTCCGTCAAATTCGGTCAACAAGCTGACCATTGGTTTTTTCGATCAAGCGTATTTTGCTTGAATTTCCTCAGAGATATTCGATGGAACCGGTTCGTAGTGGTCGAACTGCATCGAGAACGTCGCCCGGCCCGAAGTCATCGAACGCAGCGTATTGATATAGCCAAACATATTGGCCAAGGGCACAAACGCGGTGATCACATTGGCATTGCCCCGCGAATCCTGCCCCTGCACCATGCCGCGCCGCGAGGTCAGATCGCCGATGACGCCGCCGGTAAATTCTTCCGGCGTCACCACTTCGACTTTCATGATCGGTTCCAGCAGTTTCGCGCCAGCCTTCTTCAAACCTTCGCGCATACCCTGACGGGCGGCGATTTCAAACGCCAGAACCGACGAGTCAACATCGTGATAAGCGCCGTCGATCAAAGCCACTTTGAAGTCGATTACCGGGAAGCCGGCCAACGGCCCGGAATCCATCACCGATTTGATGCCTTTTTCGACACCCGGCACGTATTCTTTCGGCACCGAACCGCCCACAACCTTGCTCTCAAACGAAAAACCTTCGCCCGGTTTGGTCGGCGAGATCACCAGCTTGATGCGGGCGAACTGGCCCGAACCACCGGATTGTTTCTTGTGGGTATAATCAATCTCGGCTTCGCGGCTGACTGTCTCACGATAGGCAACCTGCGGCGCACCGATATTGGCTTCAACCTTGAACTCGCGGCGCAGACGGTCGACCAGAATATCAAGGTGCAACTCGCCCATGCCCTTCATGATCGTCTGACCCGATTCGATGTCGGTCATCACCTGAAACGACGGGTCTTCGGCGGCCAAACGCTGCAGACCCAGCGACATCCGCTCTTGGTCGTTCTTGGTTTTCGGCTCAATCGCAATCTCGATCACCGGATCGGGGAAAGTCATGGTTTCCAGCACCACCGGTTTCGCCGGATCGCACAAAGTATCGCCCGTCGTGGTATCTTTCAGGCCTGCCAGCGCGATGATGTCACCGGCAAACGCCTCGTGAATCTCTTCCTGCTTGTTGGCATGCATCATCACCATGCGGCCGATGCGTTCCTTGCGGCCCTTGGTGGCGTTGAGCAGGCTGTCGCCCTTTTTGACCTGCCCCGAATAGATTCGAGTAAAGGTCAACGTGCCCATGAACGGGTCGTTCATGATTTTGAAGGCAAGGCCCGAAAACGGCTCGTCATCGTTCGCCGTGCGGGCAATATCGCGCGTTTCAGTCGCGTCATCGGGTTTGAAACCCATGTAAGCGGCCACGTCCAACGGGCTGGGCAAATAGTCGATCACCCCGTTCAGCAGCGTTTGCACGCCTTTGTTCTTGAACGCCGAACCGCACAGAACCGGCACAAACGTCATCGCCAGCGTGCCCTTGCGGATCAAGCGGCGCAGCGTCGCGTTGTCAGGTTCGGTTCCCTCAAGATAGGCTTCCAGAACCACATCATCCAGTTCAACCGCCATCTCAATCATCGCCGCACGATGCGTTTCCGCCTCGGCACGCAGACTGTCGCGGATCGGCTGACGGGTCCAGGTCGCACCCAGATCCTCACCCTTCCAGGTCCACTCTTCCATCGTCACCAGGTCAATCAGACCTTCCAGATCGATTTCCGAACCAATGGGAAGCTGAATCGGCATCGGCGTCGCACCGGTGCGCGATTTGATCATGCGCACGCAATTGAAGAAATCAGCGCCGATCTTGTCCATCTTGTTGACGAACACGATCCGCGGCACGCCATAGCGATCAGCCTGACGCCACACCGTTTCGGTCTGTGGTTCAACCCCGGCGTTGGCATCCAGCAAACATACAGCACCATCCAGAACCGCCAGCGAACGCTCGACTTCGATGGTAAAGTCAACGTGGCCCGGGGTGTCGATGATGTTGAAGCGATGCTTCGGCGTTAGCGGCGTCGTGCCGTCTTCGGTCTTTTCCCAGAATGTCGTGGTCGCAGCCGAGGTAATGGTAATCCCCCGCTCCTGCTCCTGCTCCATCCAATCCATCGTCGCGGCACCGTCGTGCACTTCGCCGATCTTGTGCGACTTGCCGGTGTAATACAGAATCCGCTCGGTGCAGGTGGTTTTGCCGGCATCGATATGCGCCATGATCCCGAAGTTCCGGTACAGGTCGAGTGTGTACTCACGTGCCATGTTTCTGTCCTGCTATCCCGGGCTTACCAGCGATAATGGCTGAACGCTTTGTTCGCGTCGGCCATTTTGTGGGTGTCTTCACGTTTCTTCACGGCAGTTCCGCGCGAATTGACGGCGTCCATCAACTCAGCCGCCAGACGCTCTTCCATTGTGTGTTCGTTGCGACCACGCGAGGCGTTGATCAGCCACCGAATGGCCAGCGCCTCGCGGCGCTCCGGCCGCACTTCGACCGGCACCTGATAGGTCGCCCCGCCAACCCGGCGCGAGCGCACTTCGATCGACGGTTTGATATTTTCCAGCGCTTCGTGAAACACATCAATCGGGGTGCGTTTCAGCTTGCCCTCGACGCGGGTCATCGCGCCGTAAACAATGCCTTCGGCAATCGATTTTTTGCCGTCGTACATCAGGTTGTTCATGAATTTGGTCAGCACCGTATCGCCATATTTGGCGTCGGGCAGGACTTCGCGTTTGTCGGCACGATGGCGACGGGACATGAATAGTGCTCCTTATTTCGGACGCTTGGCGCCGTATTTCGACCGGCGCTGGCGGCGTTCTTTCACGCCGGATGTATCAAGGACGCCGCGCAGGATATGATAGCGCACGCCCGGAAGGTCTTTTACCCGGCCGCCGCGGATCAGGACCACCGAGTGTTCCTGTAAATTATGCGCTTCGCCGGGAATGTAGGAGATGACCTCAAAGCCGTTGGTCAGCCGCACTTTGGCGACTTTGCGCATGGCCGAGTTCGGTTTCTTCGGTGTCGTCGTGTAAACACGGGTGCAGACGCCACGCTTTTGCGGGCAGCCCTGCATGTGCTGCGACTTCGACTTTGTCACGCGTGGCTGCCGCGGTTTGCGGATCAGCTGTTGGATCGTTGGCATTCGGACTAACCCCGTTCAACCCGTTTCAATTTTCTCGCCGCCTTCCGCACCTGCAGAAAACAACAAACGAACCGCATCCGGAGCCTTTTGGGCACCGTCGCGGCGAAATTCCAGAGGATCGGGGCCAAAGCCCGGATCGTGACCGCCAGTAGATGGCTTTGCTTGAGAGCAGACTCACATGCCACTTCCAAGCGGGCGATACCTAGAAGGGTGGCTTCTGGTTGTCAACAGTGGAAACAGCGGCATTTTGGGTGGGGTTTCCCACGTCGCGACTTCCCTTCTCCACGGGGTGGAGAAGGAAACCACCTCACCCCTTCCCCTCTCCGTTCATGGAGAGGGTGGCGCGAAGCGACGGGTGAGGCCTTGCGCCCAGCCGAACCCCCTCATCCGGCGCGTCCCGCGCCACCTTCTCCACAGGGTGGAGAAGGAAA
>JANMOK010000345.1:0-2117 GCA_031369165.1 Paracoccaceae bacterium | reverse complement strand
GCACCGGCGCGTGGTCCGATCCCTGCGCCCAACCCCGAACAGGTCGCAAAATCCGGCTGCCGTGTGCGGCATTGGATATATCCGGCGTGGCCCAGATATGGTCCAGCCGACGGCCCTTGTCAGCGGCATTCCAGTCTGGTGAGCGGTAGGACCACCACGAATAGATCAAACCATTTGGGATGTCCTGCCGCGTTACATCGACCCATTTCCCGGCATCGCCCGCATCGAGCAACGCCTCAACCTCAACCGGCGTGTGCGAGACGATTTTCAGCAGCGCCCTGTGGTTCCAGACATCATCCTCGCGCGGGGCAATGTTCAAATCACCGACCAAGATCGACTTTTTATGGCGACTTTTGTGCGCCCAATCGCGCATCTCGGCGAGAAAATCGAGTTTCTGCCCGAATTTGATGTTGATCTCTCGATCTGGTTCATCGCCACCAGCGGGCACATAGCAATTGTGAATCACGACACCGTTTTCCAGCCGGGCCGCGACATGGCGTGCATGGCCCAAGTTTACAAAATCCACCGATCCGGCATCTTCCAGCGGCAGTTTCGACAGAATGGCAACCCCGTTATACCCCTTCTGCCCGCGCGCAATCATGTGGGTATACCCCAGCGCAGCAAAGCCTTCGCGCGGAATCAGTTCGACCGGCGATTTGCATTCCTGCAAACACAGCACGTCCGGCGCTTCCTCGCGCAGCAATTTCAGCACTAATTGTTCGCGCAAACGCACCGAATTGATGTTCCAGGTGGCAATTGTGAACGCCATGGCACTCTCCCTTTTCCGGCGAGATACTGAACCGGCATTCGCTGACCCTCAAGCAAGAAAAAACCCGACATGACCAGCACACCGGGCTCAAGTCTGGGGAGGAATTCAAAAATCAGGAGGCGAGGCGATACCCGCCGCTTTCGGTGACCAATATCCGCGCGTTGGACGGATCAAGCTCGATCTTCTGCCGCAGCCGGTAGATGTGTGTCTCCAGCGTGTGGGTCGTAACCCCGGCGTTATAGCCCCAAACCTCGTGCAAAAGCACGTCGCGGGCGACGACCACATCATTGGCGCGATACAGGTATTTCAGGATATTCGTCTCTTTTTCGGTCAGGCGAATTTTCTTTTCCGCCTCATCCAGCAACAATTTCGATGCCGGCTTGAACGTGTAAGGCCCGATATTGAAAATCGCGTCTTCCGATTGTTCGTGCTGGCGCAACTGGGCGCGGATACGGGCCAAAAGCACCGGGAATTTGAACGGTTTGGCAACATAGTCATTCGCGCCAGCATCCAATCCCAGTATCGTATCGGCATCGGTCACGTGGCCAGTCAACATGATAACCGGGCATTTCAGCCCCTGCTTGCGCAGCAAGCGGCATAATTCGCGGCCGTCCATATCGGGCAGGCCAACGTCGAGGATTACCAGATCGTACAAAGATTCCTTGGCGCGCACCAAACCATCGGCACCATTCCCGGCCTCGAACACATCGAACTCCTCGGTCAGCACCAGCTGATCGGCCAAAGCTTCGCGCAGATCGGCGTCGTCATCGACCATCAGGATTTTCTTGAGATTGCTCATATTGAATATCTCCCTCGTCTTCGTGATCAAACTTGTTGCTGATCTAACGTTTGTGCAAGCCAATCCGATCACACCCTCACAGACCTGTGTCAGTTCACTGGCTATTGTTTCAGTATTCGACTTCCCCACCCATTTAACGGTAACAAACTGAAACGTGTTTTTTCGGAATCGCCCATGTCGCTAAAGCCCAACCGCGCGGAACGCATCGCCAAGGCACGGGCCGAACTACGCATTGGCTTGCCGGTTTTGCTGGTGGATGGCGGGTTTTCGGCCCTGGTGCTGGCAGCGGAAGAGGTGAATGATAGGCATTTGGCGGATTTGCGCGATTTGGGCCTGACGCCGGTTCTGGCGATTACTTCGCGTCGTGCCGAAACGTTGAAAGCGCGGGCATATGACGGTGATTTGGCGCGGATTGTGCTGCCAAAAGACGCCGATGCCGCATGGGTTTTGGCGGTGATAAATCCGGCAAGTGACCTTGAATTTCCGATGAAAGGGCCGTTCAGTACGCTGAGAGACGGCTCTGCTGCTTTTCACCGTGCCGCGATAAGC
>JANMOK010000304.1:0-5879 GCA_031369165.1 Paracoccaceae bacterium | reverse complement strand
TCATTAAAACTTTTCTGTAATTTCTCGCCACAAGCGACTTTCCGTTTCGCTGTAACGACAGGAAGTGGGCCTTTTGGGTTTTTGATTTTGCCCCTTAAGCAACGGTCGGGCGATAGCGATGGACTGCTAAGCGACGAATATACGCCGCAGGAACAGGCGGACTGTTGTGTTGTGATCGACTGGCTGTCCAAGCAAAGTTGGTGCAACGGCTATGTCGGCATGTGCGGCATTTCTTGGGGCGGGTTCAATTCGTTGCAAGTGGCGGCGTTGCAACCGCTGGCTTTGAAAGCGATTGTCACTTTGTGTGCCTCGGATGACCGTCATGCTGACGACGTCCATTACATGGGCGGGGCGATGCTGACAGAGAATATATCTTGGTCAAACGTGATGATGTCGATGAACGCCTTGCCGCCCGACCCGCAGATACGGGCCGATTGGCGCGAGGTCTGGCAGGCACGGTTGCAGGCGAATGCGTGTTGGGCAGAGCAGTGGATTACCCATGCGACGCGGGACGCTTATTGGCAGCAGGGGTCGGTTTGTCAGGACTATTCCAAAGTCAAAATTCCGGTTCTGGCGGTGGCGGGCTGGGATGACAGCTATTCCAATTTTGTGATGCGGTTGCTGGAGAATTTGAGCGGACCAAGGCTGGGGATATTGGGGCCGTGGAGCCATGCGTTTCCGTGCCGAGGTGCGCCGGGGCCGCATATCGGCTGGCTGCAGGAATGCCTGCGCTGGTGGAAGCATTGGCTGAATGGCGAAGCAACCGGCATCATGGACGAGCCGATGTTGCGGGTGTGGGTATCGGGGCAGGAGGAGCCAGCGCCGAGCTATGAGGTCCATGAGGGGCGTTGGGTTGGGGAGCGGGTTTGGCCGAAGCCCGGTGTTGTGGGACGTAAGTTGTTCTTGAACGACGGTGCTTTGGGGGATGTTGCTGGCGGGGCTGCGACCGTCAAATCGCCCGCAACCGCTGGCATCGAATGTGGGCGTTGGGGTGGCTATGGCGGCGGTGCGCCGGATTTGCCGCTGGATCAGCGGCGCGAGGATGCGCAGGCTTTGTGTTTTGATACGGCGCCGCTTGACGCGCCGATGACGCTGGTGGGGGGGCCGGTGTTGGAAGTTGATCTGGTTTCCGACCAGCCCCTTGGCCACCTGATTGCGCGTTTGTGTGTTGTCGCGCCCGATGGGGTTTCCTCGTTGGCGTGTTATGGCGTGCTCAATCTGGCGCGGCGCAATGGGATGGATCGGAATGATCCTTTGCCGGTTGACGAGGTTGTTCGCGTCGGGCTGCGGCTGGATGATCTGGCCCGCGATGTGCCTGCGGGGTATCGGCTGCGGCTGGCGATCAGCAACCAGCATTGGCCGATTCTGTGGCCGCAACCGGCGCTGGCGACCTATCTGATTTCCAACGGGGTTTTGAGGTTGCCGGTGCATGAGGGTGGTGAGGAGGTGACTTGGCAGCCGCCGGAAATTGCGCCGTCGCTGGTGACGGAAACCTTGAGTCCAAGCGAAAGCTCGCGGGTGATTTCCCAGGATGTGGGTCGTGGCGAGGTGAAGGTGACTTTGCGCGAACATGCAGGTGCGACGTTGATTGTGGATCGCGGAATCGCGGTGTTTGACGGCAGCAAAGAGGAATATGTGATCCACGCTGATGATCCCTTATGCGCCAGCATGACCAGTGAAACCTTGACGGGAAGCAAGTTTGGGCCGGTGGATGCAAGGGTTTTGGCGCGAACCTCGCTAAGCGCGGATACGACGCATTTCAACCTGAGCTGGCTGGTGGAAACGCGCGACCACGGGCAGGTCATTCACCGGATGGAAGGCAGCAAACGGCTGCCGAGGGGTGGGTTGTGACGTTGCAGGGGTTCTTTGTTGCTGCGCCGCATGACAATGGCGATGCGGTGATGGGGCATTATTATGAGGTGGCTTCGGGCGATCCGGATCGGGCGCAGGTCTGGGGGTATTCGGACCGGGTTTCTTATGCGGTTGGCGATGTGCTGCGGCTGCATGGGATGGCGTTGGCGGATGTTGTTCGGCTGACGATTTCGCGCGATGGCGTGGTGCCGTTGGTTGTGGTGGAAACCGACATTCCAGGCGGGTTTGTGGCGACTTCGGCGGATTGTTCGGTCAGTGGCTGTGGCTGGCCGGTGCGGTTTGAAATGGTGGTTCCAGAGGGCTGGAAATCGGGGCTGTATCGGGTGAAATTTGCCGTTGAGGGGCATGTTTCCGAGCATATGTTTGTGGTTCGGGCCGCCGTTCCCGCCAACAAGGTGTTGTTCCTGCTGACGACTGGAACTTGGGCGGCTTATAACGATTGGGGCGGGTCGAACCATTATCAGGGGCTGACGGGGGTTGGGGGGGCGGAGTTTGCGCCGCAGGTGTCGCTGCACCGGCCTTGGGCGAACGGGTTTGTCGAGTGGCCAAAGGGGGCGCCGCGCATTCCGCATGCCTCGCCGTTGCTCACAAAACCGCGTTATCCGCATATGGAATTTGCCCGGGCCAACGGGATTTCGAAGAAATATGCGTCCAGCGGCTGGGCAGCGTTTGAACGGCCGTTTGCACTGTGGGCGGGGGTGCAGGGGCTTGGGCTGGATTACGCGACGCAGCATGATTTGCACGCGGATGCGGCGGCTTTGGATGGGTACGAAAAGGTCGTCATTGTCGGCCACGACGAATACTGGACCTGGGAGATGCGCGACCATCTGGATGGATGGGTTGCGCGCGGCGGGCATTTGTGCCGGTTTGCCGGCAATTTCTTTTGGCAGACGCGGCTGAGCGCCGACTTGTCGGTGCAGACCTGTTTCAAATCGCGGGCCGAGGCGGAGGATCCGGTTGGCGACCGGACGCGCCTGACCAGTTATTGGGATAATCCGGCGATTGGGCGGCCAGCGGTTGAAACCATGGGACTGACGGGTTCGGCGGGGGTCTATGCCGGCTGGAGCCGGTGCGCCGCGCATGGTTCGGGCGGGTTCACGGTCTATAGGCCGGAGCATTGGGCTTTGGCGGGGACCGGGCTGGGCTATGGCGACGTGCTTGGCGGGGCGGCGAAGGTGTTTGGTTATGAGGTGGATGGGGTTGAGTATGTGATCGAGAATGGGTTGCCACGGGCGGCAGATGCGGGTTTGGCCGGGCGTTTGGAGATTATCGGGCTGTCACCCGCCACGACGCTGGCGCGTTCGACCGGGATTGAGGATGCGGATGAATTCATTGGCGATGCGGATGCGGTTGATTTGGCTTTGCGGGTGTATGGCGGGGCTTCTGTCGGGAATGTAGCGAAGGCATCACGGGGGAATGGGGCGATGGCGGTGTATTCCTTGGGGCTTGGCTCGGTGTTTAATGCGGGGTCTTGCGAATGGGTGGCGGGGTTGATCGCAGGGGACAGGGTGGTGGAGCGGGTGACAAGGAATGTGGTGGGTGGGGGGTGAGAATTGCTCGTCAAATGACTTTTATACGGTTCAAAAACTCGTCAAACATTGGCACCGTAAAAGCGATGTCGCCGTGCGCGGGGCTGTAAATCATGCCCTTGCGGATGATTGATGCGCGTCTGGGGCCCAAGGCCGCAATATCTTCGCCGAGTTCGGCGGCCACATCGGAAGATCGGTAGGGACCCTGACCGAGCGCCGCCATTGCGAACACATAGTCGCGTTCCTTGGGAGTAAGACGATCAAATCGCACCCGGAAGAAACCTTGGTCGAGCCTGCGGGTTGCTTCAAGTGTCGCCCGCTGGGCGACGTCAATTCCTATGGGTGAATTGACGGCGATATTCCATGTCTGGTAACCCCACTCCTGCAGGAAATAGGGATAGCCTTGGGTTTTTGTGACGATTTCGTCCACCGCCGCTTCCACGATCTCTTCGCCCTCGTCGAAAATGGGCTGGCGAATTGCCTTTGCTGCGGCGGCAGGGTTGAGTGGCCCAATCGCCGGAAAGTTGAAAAGTCGTTCGGCATAGGATTTCGCCTCGCCTGAAAGTGCCGCAAGTTGTGGCAACCCGGCACCGAAAAACACGACAGGCATCTGTCTCTGGTTAGCGTGGTGCAGCGCGACAATGAGGGCAGACAGGTCGCCTTGGCTCAAGTATTGAACTTCGTCTATCAAAAGTGTCCATGCGCGCGAAGCCTCCCGCGCCGCATTTCCAACGCGCAGAAATACTTCGCTGAGATCGTATTCGAGGTTGCCGCTATCGGCGACGCCGGGTTCGGGGTCTACAGAAACTGCGAAATCACCCACGGAAATCTTGAATGCGCCTGCGAAACTTCCAAGCGCTCTGAAACCGGCCATGGAAGTTGCTTTGGCCGACTCGATCAGGGAAAGTTTTCGCAAAACTTGTTGCAGACGAGGGTAGAGCAATTCGGGAAGCGTACGGTTTTCTGGGGCTTCAATTTGTGAAACCACATGCCCGAAATCTTCGGCGCGGCGCGCAATTTCGGTCAGTAAAACCGTCTTGCCGGTCCCCCGAAGGCCAAGCAGTATTTGGGAGCGGGCGGGCCGTGCTTGCATGGCGCGTTGGAGCGCCGTATCCGCGTCAGCAAGGATGTCTTCGCGACCTGCAAGTTCCGGCGGAGGTGATCCTGCGCCGGGCGCAAATGGGTTTCTGACGGGATCCATGCCCGGTTGTAACAAGTTTATCCTAATATAGCAAACGATCCTTATATAGTGTTATATATCGTTATATTTTGTTACAAATGACCCCCCTCACCCCAGCCGGTCCAGCAACGCCCCTTCCAGCACCAACGCATCATACTCGGCCAGCCGTTCAAACCCCAAGGCGGCGTAGAAGTCTTTGGCATAGTCGTTGGCATGGCCGACCATCAGGGTCATGTAGTCGGCACCCCAGGCGCGGCCGAGGCGGCGGGATTCGGCAAGCAGGGCTTTGCCGAGGCCGCCGCCGCGGGCTTCCGGGGTAACATAGACGTCTTGCACATAGACGCCGGGGCGGCCGCGCAGGGTGGAGAACACCGGGAAGAAGATCACCACGCCGACCGGCGCGCCGTGGCGCTCGGCCAACACGGCGCGAAACAGCGCGTTTTCACCGCTGCCGTGGCGGGCGAGGTCGGCAGCCGTGCCAAGGTGGATGAGGCCGTCTTGCTGCGAGATGGCCTCAAGGTAGGACTGGACGACCGGCATGTCGGCGGCCTCGGCCTGACGGAAGGTAAAGTTTCTCAAAATGCCACCCTTTCGCTGCCCTTTAGCCCCAGCATAGCGCGAGTCTCGTCGGATGTCGCCACCTCGCGGCCAAGGCCTTCGACGATGGCGCGAATTTGGGCGACTTGTTGCGCGTTGGATTTCGCCAGAACGCCTTTGGCGATGTAGAGGTTGTCCTCGAGGCCGACCCTGACATGGCCACCGATGGCGGCGGCGATGGTGGCCAAGGGGATCTGGGCGCGACCGGCACCGAGGACGGAGAAGTGGTAGTCCGAGCCGAACATGCGGTCAGCGGTGCGTTTGAGGTGGGTCAGGGTGTCGGGTTCCGCCGCCATGCCGCCCAGCACGCCAAAGACGAACTGGATGAAATAGGGCGGCTTGACGGCACCGCGGTCGACGAAATGTTTCAGCATGGTCAGGTGGCCGATGTCGTAACATTCGAACTCGAACCGCGCGCCGCGTTGGTCGCCCATTTCGCGCAGCACGGTTTCGATGTCGCGCGGGGTGTTTTTGAACACCAGATCGTCGGTGTTGGCGAGGAAGGGTTTTTCCCAGTCGTGTTTCCACGTCTTGATCCGGCTGATCATCGGGTAGAGCGCGAAATTCAAGCTGCCCATGTTGAGGCTGCACATTTCGGGTTGGTTGGCTTTGGGGGCGGCGAGGCGCTGGTCCAGCGTCATTATCGCCGAGCCGCCGGTGGTCATGTTGATGATGGCGTTGGCTTTTTTCAGGCGCGGCAG
>JANMOK010000287.1:0-4379 GCA_031369165.1 Paracoccaceae bacterium | reverse complement strand
TATATTTAACAATATCAACAACTTAACCAAAATTTCACGCGTGAAATCGCCTCTATTTCCGCTTCGCCCGCAGCCCTGCGAAATATTCCAGCCGCTTTTTCATTTCCCTTTCCTGCCCACGATCAACCGGCTGGTAAAATTCCGCCCGTTTCATCGTTTCGGGAAAGTAATTCTGCCCCGAAAACCCGTCTTCTTGGTCGTGATCATAGGCATAACCCTTGCCATAGCCCTGATCTTTCATCATTTTTGTCGGTGCATTCAAAATATGCTTGGGCGGCGGTTCAGACCCAAAATCCCGTGCAGCTTTCTGAGCGGCCCCAAACGCCGAATAAGCCGCGTTCGATTTCGGCGCCAAAGCCAGATAAATCACCGCCTGCGCAATCGCCAGCTCCCCCTCCGGCGACCCCAACCGCTCATAAGTTTCCCAAGCATCCAGACACAATCTTTGCGCCAAAGGATCGGCCAGCCCTATATCCTCCACCGCCATCCGCGTCACCCGCCGCGCCAGAAACCGAGGGTCTTCGCCCCCCGCTAACATCCGCGCCAGCCAATACAGCGCCGCATCCGGGTCCGACCCGCGCACCGATTTGTGCAAGGCGCTGATCAGGTTGTAATGTTCTTCACCCGATTTATCATATTTCGGCGCTCGCCGCGAAAGCCGCTTGGCCAAGTCGTCGCGGTTGATGTTCTTGGCGTTCCAGCCATAAACCTGCTCCAGCAAATTCAGCAAAGCCCGCCCATCGCCATCGGCCATTTCCAGCAAGGCGTCCCGCGCATCGGGCGTTGTCGGCACCGGCTTGCCAATGTCTTTTTCGGCCCGCTGAATCAGCATTTCCAATGCAGTGAAGTCCAACCGGTTCAGCACCAAAACCTGCGCCCGCGACAGCAAAGCCGCGTTCAGCTCAAACGATGGATTCTCGGTCGTGGCTCCCACCAATAGGATCGTCCCATCCTCCATATCCGGCAAGAACCCATCCTGCTGCGCTTTGTTGAAGCGGTGAATTTCATCAACAAACAGCAAAGTGCCACGCCCATTTTGGCGGCGCAGTTTGGCCGTTTCAAATTCGCGCCGTAAATCCTGCACGCCAGTGAAAATCGCGCTGATTTGCACGAAAGCCAGGTCCGTTTCTTG
Source organism: Paracoccaceae bacterium (assembly GCA_031369165.1). Classification (GTDB taxonomy): domain Bacteria; phylum Pseudomonadota; class Alphaproteobacteria; order Rhodobacterales; family Rhodobacteraceae; genus JANMOK01. The sequence continues at coordinate 3,247 of JANMOK010000287.1, read as the reverse complement.
CGCCAACAACCGCGCAATCGTGGTCTTGCCTGTGCCTGGCGGTCCCCAAAGAATGATCGAGGACAAGTTGCCTGACGCCAGCATCGCCCCCAGTGGCGCTTGGGCCCCCAGCAAATGATCCTGCCCAATGACATCGGCCAATTTCGCAGGTCGCAACCGGTCGGCCAAAGGACGGGGTGCGTTGTCATTGGCCTTGGCGCTTTGGTCAAAAAGGTCAGCCATCGCGGAATGCACCCAGATTCTCCCGCAAATAGTCGGACTTTTGCAATGTAGCGTCCAGATGCACCCGCCAAGATTTTCCACGTGACCAAGCATCGCGAAACGCAGTCTCAATTTCAAAGGGCCGGTCCTCGACCAGCACTTCGGTCAAAACCTCGGCTTGCAAGATGTCCTTTCGCGCTTTCAACTGTTGCCGGTCTGGTCGTCGCGCGGCCACGATCAACTTGTGCACCGCATAGCGTTCTGGCCGCGGTATTCGCAGCAAGATTCCGTGCCGATAAAGCCCGACCGCAGGAATCGGATCGGCAATCAGGTAGTTGAGGAAAAGGAACGAATGCGCACTGACACCCAAAGCCGGCAAATTGCGGACGCTTTCATCGTCGTCAAATGACGGCGTCAAGAACTCAACCAGCGCCGTGCCCCGACTTTGCCGCCAACGCCAAGCCGGGCGGGCGTGATCCAGCCCCGGAACCGAGTCAAATTTCAAGTCAGTCAACACCGAATTCAGGTCAGGATCGACGCGGTCACCCAGACTTAGCGAAAGCTGTTCAAAGCTTGCAATGTCTAGATCGCCGGTGGCGAATGCGGTCGTGCTGCCCAACGGACGACCAAGTTCCGCGCTTATCAGGCGAAAGGCGTGTGTGCCGACAACAGTACCTCCCAGTCGGAACACACCGGCCCTGGTTAAGGCAGCAAGCAGCCCACCTGTCTGTTGATCCAGCGCTGGATAACGCCCGGCACGCAGAATCGCGACCAGTTCTGAACAGCGTTTTTCGATTGCTGCGCGGTCTTGGCGTAATTCGTCGGCGCGTTCGATCCGGGCGCGATTGGCAACGCTGTCCTCGGCGATGTAACGTTCCTTGATATCTGTGCCTACGCGGTAACGGTCGTACCAATATCCTCTATCGCCGCGAATGCGCAGAACCGGCTGGCCGTTGATTTCAGTCGAACGCAAGTTCAGACTGGTTTCAACCAAGTCTTGATAGCTTGTCTGTAACGACAGTGAAAAAGACGCTTGCATTGCCTTACCACACACGAATCATTTTGTGTGGCAACATATACCACACAAAATATCTTTTGTGTGGTAAAACAAAGGCCGCCCCAAAGACGGCCTTTACCTATCTCAAACGCGTAGAAATCACTCCGCCGAAGCCGCAGCTTCTGCCGCCGCGACACGCGCCTTGTCGCCAGCGCCCTTGGCGGCAACATCGCGGTCCACCAATTCCAAAATCGCCATCGGCGCCATGTCGCCATACCGGAAACCGGCTTTCAGAACGCGGGAATAACCACCCGAGCGTTCCTTGTAGCGCGGGCCAATCACGCCGAACAATTTCGCCACAGCGGCGTCTTGTTTCATCTCGGACGCCGCCATACGGCGGGCGTGCAGGTCGCCGCGTTTGCCCAAAGTGATCAGCTTGTCGATGATCCGCTTCATCTCTTTGGCCTTGGGCAGCGTGGTCTTGATCTGCTCATGTTCAATCAGCGAGCAGGCCATATTGGCGAACATCGCTTTGCGGTGTTCGTGGGTGCGATTCAGGCGGCGATAGCCGGCTCCGTGGTTCATTTGTTTTGTCCTTTCAGTGCTTTATACTTTGTCCGGCAAGCCTCGAATGGCTCACTCACCTTGGGGCGTCATGCCCAGTCGTATCGCGGCGGTCGCCCGCCCCGTATCTTAAAAATGGTCTTCGAATTTCTTGGCGAGGTCTTCGATGTTGTCGGGCGGCCAATCGACAATATCCATGCCCAGATGCAGGCCCATCGCAACCAGCACTTCCTTGATCTCGTTCAAGGACTTGCGGCCAAAGTTTGGCGTGCGCAGCATTTCGGCTTCGGTTTTCTGGATCAGATCGCCAATATAGACGATATTGTCGTTCTTCAGGCAGTTGGCCGAACGCACTGACAATTCCAGCTCGTCGACTTTCTTCAGCAGCAGAGGGTTGAACTCAAGATCATCATCCGCGTCCGAACGACCCGCCGCTTCCGGCTCTTCAAAGTTGACGAACACCGACAGCTGGTCCTGCAAGATGCGGGCAGCATAGGCGACAGCATCTTCGGGCGAGATCGAGCCGTCGGTTTCCACTGACATCGTTAGTTTGTCATAGTCCAGCACCTGCCCTTCGCGGGTCGGCTCGACTTTGTAGGAAACCTTGGTCACCGGCGAATACAGCGCATCGACCGAAATCAGGCCAATGGGCGCATCTTCCGGACGATTTTTGTCGGCAGCAACGTAACCTTTGCCAGTGGCAACGGTCATTTCCATATACAGCGAGGCGCCGTCATCAAGATGGCAAATCACGTGATCTTTGTTCAAAATCGCAATGTCTGCCGTCTCGGTGATGTCCGCCGCCGTCACAACGCCCGGACCAGTGGCCGAGATTGATACGCGTTTCGGGCCGTCCACGTCCATTTTCAGCCGCACGCCTTTGAGGTTCAAGACGATGTCGGTGACATCTTCCCGAACACCGGCCACGCTCGAAAATTCGTGCAGCACATTGTCGATCTGCACCGAGGTAATCGCCGCACCTTGCAGCGATGATAACAGCACGCGCCGAATGGCATTGCCCAAAGTCAGGCCAAAGCCACGCTCCAATGGTTCCGCCACAGCCGTGGCAAACCGCATCGGGTCCGCACCGGTTTTGACTTCCAGTTGCGCCGGGCGGATAAGTTCTTTCCAATTCTTGTGGATCATATTCTTGCCTCCATTCTTGTTCACAGGCCGGATCCGTCTGGCCAGGAACCCCCGAGGAAATTGCGAACGCAGACCTTTGGCGCGAAAACTGCCAAAAGCCTGCGCGTGTTAAGTGTTCAGACGCGGCGACGTTTCGGTGGTCGACAGCCGTTGTGGGCCATTGGAGTTACGTCGCGGATAGAGGAAATCGTAAAACCCACCGCGCCCAACGCCCGAAGCGCCGATTCACGACCCGACCCGGGGCCTTGAACTTCGACTTCCAGCGTCCGCATGCCATGTTCCTGGGCCTTGCGGCCCGCGTCCTCGGCGGCCATCTGGGCCGCGTAGGGCGTCGACTTG
>JANMOK010000282.1:0-2431 GCA_031369165.1 Paracoccaceae bacterium | reverse complement strand
CGACCACTGCATGAAACAGCACATCCGTCCCCTTGGCCGCCCATTCCTTGCTGATGTTCTCCGCCTCGTTATGCGACAGCCCGTCGACGCAGGGGCACATCACCATGGCGGTTGGATACAGCCGGTTGATCCAGCAGGCGTCGTGGCCGGCGCCGGAGACGATGTTGCGGTGGGTATAGCCCAGCCGTTCGGCGGCGTTGCGGACGGCGGTGACGCAGCCTTCATCAAACGTCACCGGGTCGAAATGGCCGACGGGTTCGATCTCGATGCCAAGGCCGAGTTCGGCGGCGATAACCGGAGCTTCCGCCTCGATCTGTCCCTTCATCGCGGTCAGCGTCGCCAGATCGGGCGAGCGGATGTCGATGGTGAACACCACTTTGCCGGGGATGACGTTGCGGCTGTTGGGGTGGAAATCGCAATGGCCGATGGCCCCGACGGCGGCGGGCTGGTGGACCATGGCGATTTCGTGGACCCGCTCGGCGATGCGGGCGAAGCCCAGCCCGGCGTTATGGCGCATGAGCATGGGGGTGGAGCCGGTGTGGGCTTCGCGCCCTGTCAGGGTCACTTGCAGCCACCACAGGCCCTGCCCGTGGGTGACGACGCCGATGTCGATGCCTTCGGCCTCAAGGATCGGGCCTTGTTCGATGTGCAGCTCGAAGAGGGCGTGCATCTTGCGTTCGCCGACTTTTTCGTCGCCTTTCCAGCCGATCCGGGCCAGTTCGTCGCCGAACCTCAGGCCTTTGGCGTCTTCCCGGTTGTAAGCGTATTCCTGCGTATGCACGCCCGCGAACACCCCGCTGGCCAGCATGGCGGGGGCGAAACGGGTGCCTTCCTCGTTGGTCCAGTTGATCACGACAATGGGGTGCTTGGTTTGGATATTGAGGTCGTTCAGCGTGCGTATGACTTCCAGCCCGCCCAGAACCCCAAGCACGCCGTCGTAACGCCCGCCGGTCGGCTGGGTGTCGAGATGGCTGCCGACATAGACCGCCAAGGCGTCGGGATCGGTGCCGTCGCGGCGGGCGAACATGTTGCCCATTGTGTCCACACCCATCGTCAGCCCCGCCTCGCGGCACCAGCGGGCGAACAGGTGGCGGCCTTTGCTGTCATCATCGGTCAGGGTCTGGCGGTTGTTGCCGCCGGCCACGCCGGGGCCGATTTCGGCCATTTCGTGGATCGAATCCCACAGGCGGTCGCCATTGATGCGCAGGTTTTCACCGGGTGATGGCATCGTGATTCCCCCGCATTTATGACCAAATGGTCAAAGGAAGGGCATCATAGCTGAGGGGTCAGGTCAACGGGATTCTGGTTTCGTTACCAAGGTCGCAATTTTTCCGGGCAAGTCCATACGCTGATGGATGACATCCAAAATAGCAACTTCGTCTGGGCTTTCGACATAGATGATAAAATGCTGCCCAACTCTTGCGAACCGGTACCCTTCAGGCGCGCCTTTAACCACAGAGCTACAATCCCAAGTCGGCACCATATCAGCGGCAATTCCGGCGGTGCCTTGGCGCAAATCTGCAAGATAGAGAACGGCTTGCGCTGCGCCGAAATTTACTTCGGTCCACCGACCGATGTTTCGCAATGCGGTCGCAGCCCGTCGCAATAGGCGAACTTTTCGGCTTTTCATTCGACGGCGGCTACTTTCGGAGCGATTTCTACAATCAACCGATCGATGAACTCAAGTCCATCACCCTCGACGAAATCACCGCGATGATATTCGTCGATACCGGCTTCAAGACGCGTTCGCAGTTCCAAAAAATCGGCTTCATCTTGTTCCAACATTCTTAATCCTGCTCGGAATGCCTCGCTGGCATTTTGGTAGCGGCCGGAGGTTACCAAACCATCAATGAATTTCGATTGTCGGTCGGTGACGACGACGTTTCGGGTGGGCATTTGGCGGCTCCGTTTTTGGCACTGGCATATTATGCCATAGACCACGGATCACTTCAACTCCACCTCGACAAAACTCTTTGTCAGAACCCGCAGACAATGCATTGAAACGGTAGGCAAATTGCGTTACATATGTTGTAACGAAATACGGAAATTCTCAATGATCGCCTCATTTGCTTCGCGCGATACAAAGGCACTGCACGAAGAAAACAAAGCGAGCCGACAATTTGCGCAGTTTGCCAGACAGGCAAAGAAGAAATTGATGATGTTGGATGCCGCAGTTAAGCTTGGTGATTTGCGCAACCCGCCGGGAAACCGGCTGGAGGCATTGTAAGGAACGCGACAAGGACAGTTTTCAGTTCGCATCAACGACCAATGGCGGTTGTGTTTCCGATGGCATGAAGGAGAAGCGCATGATGTCGAAATCGTCGATTACCATTGATGAGGTTTATGTTAAGTTGCTGATGCCAAAATTCGTCAGGGTATTCATGCAATTTCATAGAAACAGGCCCAGCGATTCCTGCACAATTGACGGCAG
>JANMOK010000251.1:0-3069 GCA_031369165.1 Paracoccaceae bacterium | reverse complement strand
GTAAACTCGCTCAGCCACTACACCGACTGGACAATCGGTCATGTGCATTCCGGCGCTCTGGGGTGGAATGGCATGATCACCTTCGGCGCACTATATTTCCTGACGCCGCGCCTGTGGAACCGCGACCGGCTGTACAGCCTGACGCTCGTCTCCTGGCACTTGTGGTTGGCGACCATTGGCATCGTGCTTTACGCCAGCGCGATGTGGGTGTCGGGCATCATGGAGGGCCTGACGTGGCGCGAGGTGGATGCCAACGGTTTCCTCGTCAACGCCTTTGCCGACACAGTCGCCGCCAAATGGCCGATGAACGTGGTGCGTGGCATCGGCGGAGTCATGTATCTGGCTGGTGCCGTCATCATGTGCGTCAACTTGTGGAAAACGGTGCGCGCCGCGCCGGACCGTGCGCCCGCCGTTACCGCGATCCCTGCTGAATGACCGGAGAATCTCATGTCCATTCTTGACCGACACAAGCCCATGGAGCGCCATGCCACACTGCTGCTGGCGCTGAGTTTCGTCGTGGTCAGCATCGGCGGTCTGGTGCAGATCGTGCCGCTGTTCTACCTTGAAAACACCATCGAAGAAGTCGATGGCGTGCGCCCTTATACGCCGCTGGAGCTGACGGGCCGCGACATCTATATCCGCGAGGGTTGCTACGTCTGTCACAGCCAGATGATCCGCGCGTTGCGCGACGAAGTGGAGCGTTACGGCCATTATTCGCTGGCCGCCGAGTCGATGTATGACCACCCGTTCCAATGGGGGTCCAAACGCACCGGCCCCGATCTGGCGCGGGTGCGAGAGCGGTATTCCGATGCTTGGCACGTAGATCACCTGGTCAACCCGCAATCGGTCGTGCCGCAATCGGTGATGCCGAAATATGGGTTTCTGCTGAGCGCGATGGTGGACGGCGAACATGTCGGCGAGCTGATGGCGACGAATCGCTTGGTCGGCGTGCCCTATACCGATGACATGCTGGACAACGCTTTGGCGGATTTCTCGGCACAGGCCGATCCCGAGCTTGATTGCGACGCCATGCAAGAAGGCTATGGCGGGGCGCAGGCGCGCAATTTTGACGGCCAGCCCGGCACTTCGGAAATGGATGCGCTGATCGCATATTTGCAAGTGCTTGGCACCATGGTCGATTTTTCTACCTTTACCCCCGACTCCAGTCGCTGAGGAGGCCGGCATGCAAACCTACAGTTTGCTGCGCGAATTCGCCGATAGCTGGATGTTGCTGGCCCTGTCGGTGGTGTTCATCGGCGTCGCGGTCTGGGCCTTTCGCCCCGGCAGCCGCAAAACGCACGACGATGCCGCCGCCTTAATCTTTCGCAATGATACGCGGCCCGCGCCTGACCCAGAGAAGGAAATCCTGTAAATGGCTGTTGATCCAGAAGACCGGGTGCCCGAAAACAAGGTGACGCCACCCGAACGCCGCTGTCCCGACACGAAAGCAGTGATCAAGAAAAAGAAAGTGGGGCAGGTGCAATCCACCGGCCATCTCTGGGACGGGATCGAGGAATATGACAATCCGCTGCCGCGCTGGTAGCTGTGGACATTCTACGCCACCATCGTCTTTGCTGTTGTGTATACGCTGCTTTACCCGGCTTGGCCGCTGATCAGCCGCGCCACGCCGGGGCTGCTCGGCGCATCAAGCCGTGGCGATGTGGCTGCCGATATCCGGTGTTTTGCGGATGCAAACGCCCCGGTGCGTGCGCGGCCGGGGTGCAGGCGTGGGGTTATCCCAACCTGCTGGATGATGACTGGCTTTGGAGTGGTGACATAACCAGTATTCATGCCACCGTCACCCACGGTATCCGCAACACGACCGATGCCGATGCCCGCTATTCGGAAATGCCAAAGTTTGGCGAGCTGCTGACGGAGACTGAAATCGGGCAAGCGGTGCAGCATGTGCTGGCCATTTCGGGGCAACAGCTTGATGTGTTGTTGGCGCTTGGCGGTGTCGCTGTAAATGCTGACAATTGCGCCGCCTGCCATGGTGATACAGGACTTGGCAACCGCGAGTTTGGTGCGCCGAACCTGACCGATGCGATCTGGCTCTATGGTGGCGATCTGGCCGCATTTGCTGACGTCGTTACAAATGCCCGCTTTGGAGTGATGCCGAACTGGAACTCCCGACTGTCGGAAGCGGATATTCGTTCGGTCGCGGTTTATGTGCATGGGCTGGGCGGCGGCGAGTAGAACCTGTAAACGACACAACTTGATGCACGTCAAGGCCGGGGCTGGTGCGGCTATACCTGCCCACAGACCGTTTGGACCGATCTGTTCATTCTGGTCGAGCGCTGGATCGAGGGCGGCCGCAACACGCGGCTGAGGCTGCATCGGCAGGCCTGGAATCTTGAAAAAGCCCGCAAGCGGGCGGTGAAATGGACAGTCTGGCTGCTGATCGCTGTCATGACGGGCGGCGCCTGGGTGTTCTATTTCGCCGATGCGCCGACGCTCTTGCGCGACCTTCTGGCGTTGCAGGCGCATCCGGCTGCGTGGCTGACCATCGCCGTCCTGACCGCCACCACGTTTGACTTTGGCGGCTTCATGCGCGAGCAAATATGCATCTATGCCTGCCCATGGCCCCGCATTCAGGCGGCGATGATGGATGAGGATTCTATTACCGTCGCCTACCGCGAGTGGCGAGGGGAACCGCGCGGCAAGCTGCAAAAGGGCGCGGTTGCCCCTGCCGATGCGCAGGGCGACTGCATTGATTGCATGGCCTGCGTCAATGTCTGTCCCACCGGGATCGACATACGCGACGGCCAGCAACTGGCCTGCATCACCTGCGCGCTGTGCATCGACGCCTGCGATGACCCAATGGCAAAAATTGGCAAAACACGCGGGCTGATCGACTACCTGGCGCTGACCGATGAGGTGGCCGAACGTGCCGACACGCCGCCGAAATCCGCTTGGAAACACATTTTGCGGCCCCGAACCATCTTTTACACCAGCCTTTGGGCGACTGTCGGCGCGGGGCTGGTTGTGGCGCTGTTCCTGCGGTCCGACATTGGCCTGAACGTCACTCCGGTGCGCAACCCGATCTATGTCACCCTGTCGGATGGGGCG
>JANMOK010000233.1:0-3961 GCA_031369165.1 Paracoccaceae bacterium | reverse complement strand
GCGCAGGTCGAATTCGACGATCTGGCACAGCGTTGGTTTTGGTATCCACCATTGCGCCAGACTTGCAGGGTCAGCCCAGGCGTTCCAGACCCGTGAGCGGGGCGCCCGGATGATGCGCGATGTTTCAAGGTCCAGATCAATTGTTTTCATCGTTGCCAACTGCTTTCTCTGTCGCGGGCTCGGTCATCACAAAGGCTTCATGCCTGTCGGCGCGGCCTTCCCAGATCAGCCGCTGCCCGGCCAGCCAGTTTTCAGCGCTCGCAATCCGCGCGCCGTCAATCGCGCAAACCCTGGTCGGCCGGTTTTCGTCGTCCGGATCATTCCGCTTTACCTAAGGGGAAAGCAAGCGCGGCCATCTGCGTTTCCGCGTCACTTTATCCCCTCGGCCCATGTTGACTAACCCCAAATCCCTCGTGTAAAGACGCGGCTCATCTTTCGACGCTCGACAGAACCGGATTTTACATATGGCCAATTCGCCGTCTTCCAAGAAACGTGCTCGGCAAACCGAGGCACGCACCGAAGTGAACAAAGCGCGGCGTTCGCGCATTCGCACCTTCATCCGCAAGGTTGAAGAGGCGATTACCGGCGGCGACCAAAAGGTGGCTTCGGCGGCTTTGCAGGCGGCCCAGCCCGAAATCATGCGCGGCGTCACCAAAGGCGTGACACATAAAAACACCGCCAGCCGAAAAATTTCGCGGCTTGCCTCGCGCATCAAGGCTCTTGCCACCGCCTGATTGCGGGGCAGCTAAAGCGCTTGAAAACGCAGGTTAATTGGCCTGCGTTTTTTTTGATTTTGTCAAAAAACCTTCACATTTGGCCAGGCCGGCATTCGGTGATTCTGTGCAGTCTTGCTGGAAAAGTGCCGCTAAGGCACTGAAATCATTGATCTGTTGCAAGAAAGACTGATTCGTCAATTCGGGTGATGAATAGTTCATGTCAAGTTCGACTTGTGCTTGATAGAGCGGCCCATGTTCGGGCAGGGTAACGCCAAGCGGTGAATCACAGGGCTGGAATCAGCAGCCCGATCTCAGGGGTAAATATGTCTGGCTTGGGCGGCAGCAATGTTTCGGAATGCGGACCCGAGGCTGCTTGGTCGGACCTTGTTGCCCACAGATCGAGCCTGCTGGTCGATGTGCGTACCAGGCCGGAATGGAGCTTTGTTGGCGTGCCCGATCTGCAGACGGCCGAGGCGGGAATGATGCTGTCGGAATGGCGGCAATTTCCCGGCATGGGCATCAACCCTGATTTCGCCACCACATTGCTGGCCGATCTGGGCCAGGAAATACCGGTAAAGATCTTTTTCATCTGCCGGTCGGGTGCCCGCTCGATGGAAGCGGCGCGGGCAGTGGCGGAAGCTTTGAATGCACGCGGCAAAAGCGTGGAATGTGTGAACGTCGCCGAGGGTTTTGAAGGCGATATCGACCAAGACGGCCATCGCGGCAGACGCAATGGCTGGAAAGCACGCGGATTACCGTGGCGGCAAACATAAAAGAACCAAGGCAGTAACAGGCAGATCAATCGCGCAGAAAGGCAATGCAAGAAAAAGAATCAGGGACTGAATGACACAGGAAATCTGGGGCCGGATCCGCGCGGAGTTGCGATCCTCGTTGGGCAATGACGCGTTTCAAAGCTGGATTGACCCGCTTGACTTTATCGACGCCGAGGCTGGTGTTGCGCGGTTTGCCGCACCGACGCGATTCATCGGCGACTGGGTCGGGCGCAATTATGGCGATGCGATTCGCCGCCTGTTTCTGGCCAGCCAGCTGACGATTCATCGCCTTGATTTCCGAACGGTTGACAGCCGCAAGCGGCCCAGTTTGGCGGCCCCAAAGGCAGAGACCAAGGTTTATTCCACCACGCAGGGCGATTTGCCGGGGTCACCTTTGGACGCCCGTTTCAAATTCGAAAGTTTCGTGGTTGGCAAGCCCAACGAGCTGGCGCATGCCGCCGCGCGCCGGGTGGCCGAAGGCGGGCCGGTGACGTTTAACCCGTTGTTCCTGTATGGCGGTGTTGGCCTTGGCAAGACCCATTTGATGCATGCGATTGCCTGGGAAATGAAGGCCGCCAAGCCGGATGCGCGGGTTTTGTATCTGTCGGCCGAGCAGTTCATGTATCGTTTCGTGCAGGCCTTGCGGTTCAAAGATATGCATTCGTTCAAAGAACAGTTCCGCTCGGTTGACGTGCTGATGATCGACGATGTGCAGTTCATCGCTGGCAAGGATTCGACGCAGGACGAGTTTTTCCACACCTTCAATGCCTTGATCGACCAGAACAAGCAGATCGTCATTTCGGCGGATCGTGCTCCGGGTGAAATCGACGGCATTGAGGAGCGGATCAAATCGCGGCTGCAATGGGGGCTGGTGGTCGATTTGCACCCGACCGACTATGAATTGCGGCTGGGCATCCTGCAATCCAAGGTCGAGGCGCAGCTGAGGCTGAACCCGGATGTGCATATCGACCACGGCGTGTGCGAGTTTCTGGCGCATCGCATTTCTTCCAACGTGCGGGTGCTGGAAGGGGCTTTGACGCGGCTGTTCGCCTTTGCCTCGCTGGTCGGGCGCGAGATCAATCTGGATATGACGCAGGAATGCCTGGCCGATATTCTGCGCGCGTCTGAGCGCAAGGTCACGATTGACGAGATCATCCGCAAGGTTGCCGATCATTACAACCTGCGCCTGACCGATATGCTGTCGCCGCGCCGCGCCCGAGCGGTGGCGAGGCCGCGTCAGGTCGCGATGTTTTTATCGAAAACTTTGACCTCGAAGAGCCTGCCCGAAATCGGCCGCCGCTTTGGCGGGCGCGATCATACGACTGTCATTCATGCGGTGCGCAAGGTTGAGGAACTGCGGCTGTCGGATGGGCAGATCAACGAGGATGTCGAGTTGCTGCGGCGGATGCTGGAGGGTTGAAATCGCAGTGATTTCACGCGTGAAATTTTGTCTAAGTTATTGTTTATAAAAGATAACATATTTCCCGTTAACTATATCTTTACGGTTTTCGCCGCGGCCACGCCGAGTTGGCCGTTTGCGAATGGCACGCCGACAAATTGTGCGCTGCAACAGCGCAAACCCACCAAAATCCATAGGGGGTAAAGTGGCCCAAATGCGGGGTCGCATGTCGGTTTTTGGCGGTTTGGTGCGGGTCTGGTGGCGCGATTTTCGGAATAACGGGTCAATCTCGCAGGTGCGAAGGGACTTTTGTTGGCGCAGGCCTGGCACATCACCCAGCCAATGCTTTGCCCGCATTTTCCAAATAAACCCCATTGCCGATTGCCGCCACGCTTTGGCTGGGGCAAGGTCGGGGCGCTTTGGGAACGACCTTCATGCCCGCCATCACCCCGCTTGCCTTTACCGCCAGCCCGCTTGATCGAGCCGGGCATTTGCGCGGCGATGTCGGCCGGCTGTTCGCCGACCCGAAAGCGCGGATATTGCCATTGTGGCGCGGCAAGCCATTGATGGATGCCGGCGGCAATCTGGTCTGGCTGAGGCCCGGCGATCCGCTGCTTGAGCTAATGGCCGAGGCGCCGGTGTTTTTGGGGCTGGCTGGCGAGGTGGCGCATTTTGCGGCGGATGTTTCAAGCTGGCCGGGCCTGGCAGATGAACCTTTGCCCGGTTTTTTTGACCCCAACCGGACCCACCACCCTGACCTGACGGAGGGTCACGACTTTGCCGATCTGCGCTCGATGATAGCGGTGCTTTCCGCAGAGGAATCAGCCATCGCCGCCACCGCCAAGGGTGTGCTTGCCTGGCACGACTCGCATCGCTTCTGCGCCCGCTGTGGAGAAAGAAGCGCGATGGCGATGGCTGGATGGCAGCGCAGTTGCACCGCGTGCGGCACAAGCCATTTTCCGCGCACCGACCCGGTTGTCATCATGTTGATAACGCATGGCAATTCAACCCTGCTGGGCCGTGGGTCCGCGTGGCCCGAGGGGATGTATTCCTGCCTTGCGGGCTTTGTCGAA
>JANMOK010000217.1:0-2226 GCA_031369165.1 Paracoccaceae bacterium | reverse complement strand
TTGGAAGGCTAAGGTCTTACCATTACACAACGCCCGCGTTGGTGCGGCTTATATGCGCAGCGTTGGTAAATGTTCAAGCGGGCAATAATCGATCCAACAACCCCGGCAAATCATCGAAATGCTCCAATAACCCCTCCGGTTCCAGCCTTTCAACCGCACGCCCGTCCGGCCCAAAGGTCACTAAAACACACGGCACCCCGGCATTTTTTGCCGTCACCCGGTCGGTAACCGTGTCACCAATTAGCACCGCACGCTCGCGAACACCGCCGCACAAACGAATGGTTTCCCACAAATGCAGCGGATCGGGTTTGCGCACGGCCAAAGAATCCGCCCCCAAAACCGCGCCAAACACATCCCTTATTTTCAGTTTTTTCAAAAGTATTTCAGCAAGATACGCCGGTTTATTCGTGCAAACCCCCAGCTTCCAACCACAATGGTCCAGCATGGCCAAAGCCCCGCCAACCCCCGGATACAACCGCGTTTCCCGCGCAATCCCAGCCTCGTAATGCCCCAACAACACCGGATACAGCCGATCCACCAATTCCTCGTCGGCAATCCGCGCCCGCAACATCGCCCGCCCGCCGCCAAAGGCAATTGCCTTGTCCGCCACCGGGTCCAACACTTCAAAACCCGCGTCAACAAAACACGCATTCGCCGCCGCAATCAAATCGGCGCTCGTATCGGCCAAAGTTCCATCAAGATCAAAAATCGCCGTCCGCATCACGCCTTCCTTCCTTGCGGCTTCACTGCTAATCAAAAGCCGGGTTCTTAAAAAGGCGCAATCATGGCAACAGCCGCAATAATCCTCGCCGCAGGCAAAGGCACGCGGATGAAATCCGACCTGCCCAAAGTGCTGCACAAAATCGGCAACGCCCCCCTCATCGCCCATGTCATCGCCTCAATTCGGCAAACCGAGCTCGACAAGCTCATCGCCATCGTCGGTCACGAGGCCGAAATGGTCGCCAAAGCCGTGGATGAAATCTATGACGACGCCTTCATCGTCACCCAAACCGACCAACTCGGCACCGCCCACGCCGTGCTGCAAGCCCTTCCCGCGCTAAACGCGTTCGAAGGCCAAGTCCTCGTACTCTATGGCGACACCCCTTTCATTCGCCCCGAAACACTCGGCGCCATGCTTGAATCCCAAACCCAAGGCATTTCCGTCACCGTTCTAGGCTTTGAAGCTGCCATTCCCGGCACTTATGGCCGCCTGATCGTCGATGCCGAAGGCAATCTCGACCGCATTGTCGAGGCGAAAGAAGCAACGCCCGACGAACTGGCAACCACGCTTTGCAATTCCGGCGTCATGTGTATCGAATCCGCTGCCCTGCACGCGCTGATCCCGGAAATCAGCAACACCAACGCCAAGGGCGAGTATTACCTGACCGATATCGTCGCTTTGGCTCGCACAAAATACCTGAATTGTGCCGTTGTCACCTGCCCCGAATCCGAAACACTCGGCGTCGACAGCCGCGAAGCGCTGATCAAAGCCGAAGCCATTTTCCAGACCCGCAGCCGCCAAGACGCCGTTGAGAACGGCACCACATTACTTGCCCCCGAAACCGTGTACTTTTCGCAAGACACCGCCATCGGCGGCGATGTTGTCGTCGAGCCCAACGTCATTTTCGGCCTCGGCGTCACTGTCGAAAACGGCGCCACCATCCGCGCCTTCAGCCACCTCGAAGGCTGCCACGTCAGCCAAGGTGCCGTGGTCGGCCCCTTCGCCCGGCTCAGACCCGGTGCCGAAATCGGCCCGAACGCCCATGTCGGCAACTTCGTTGAAATCAAGAACGCCGTCCTCGACCAAGGAGCCAAGGTCAACCACCTGTCCTACATCGGCGACGCCCATATCGGCGAAGCGGCCAATATCGGTGCCGGCACCATCACATGCAACTACGACGGCGTCTTCAAACACCGCACCGAAATCGGCGCCCGCGCCTTCATCGGCTCCAACTCGGCCTTGGTCGCGCCGGTCAAAATCGGCGCCGAAACCCTGATCGCCGCCGGTTCCGTCATCACCGCCAACGTCCCCGACGGTGCCTTGGCTGTGGCAAGGGGCCAGCAGGTGAACAAGCCGGGTTTGGCGCGGAAGTTGATGGAGAAGCTGCGGGCGGCGAAGGCGGCCAAGAAACGCTGAGCCGAACTGCTCCTCGCTCCCTCGGCCCTTGAGCCGGGGCCACCTTAGCCCCACTTTTCCCGCTCCCCGAAACCCCGACTAATGCCCCC
>JANMOK010000211.1:0-17463 GCA_031369165.1 Paracoccaceae bacterium | reverse complement strand
GCCGAATATGCGGCGGGCCCATGCCTTCGGTCAAATTCAGCACCGGCGGCAAGAACTCCATCAGCGCGAATCCATCGTCCAGCCAAACTTGCTCACCTTTTCGCGCCACGTCCAGCAGTTTGGTCGCATCTTCGGGCATGTCACCGGGATGTAACGAAGCTGGCTTGCCGGTTTTCGCCAAGATACCGCGCACCATGTTCACCGCATGGCCCTGATGTTGCACCGCCAGTTCGCTGGTTGCCCGCAACGCGGCAATCGACATCGCTTGCGTCTTGGCGCCTTTGAAAGCCGCCCGCGATTGCGCTTCGGCCAGCAACGCCTTGGTCAGGCCCGACAGACGAGCGTGCTGGGTGTGATGCAGATGGTCGGCTTTGGTCGCTGCAAACAGAATGCGTTCGACTTTTTTGCCGGTAATCGGTGCCAACCAACCATTTTGACCGGGTCGAAAACAGGCAAGAATTTCCGCCATCGCCTGACGCAAATCGCCCATCGCTTGCGGCCCGGCGTGCAAGGCGCCCAAGACATCGACCAGCACAATTTGCCGGTCAATCTTGGCGAAATGGTCGCGGAAAAAAGGTGTCACCACAAGCCGCTTATACGCTTCAAACCGCCGTTCAAATGCCCGCCAAAGGCTGTTGGAAGCCGCATTCGCGGGCTTTTCCAACGGGGCAAATGTCAAAGCGGGAGATCCCGCCATATCGCCGGGCATCAAGAAACGCCCCGGCGCAAGTGCAGAAAACCCCGCACTGCGACTGGCAGCCAAATAGGTGGTGAAACTGGTCGCTGTTTCCTTGGCCTGAACCTCGTCCAGCTTGGCAGCCGGATCGGCATTCATCAATACCGACAACCAATCACCCGAAACCCGCGCCCGCGCCTGTTGACGGGCAATTTCAATCGACGCCGTTGACCACTGCGCATAAGACAGCCCCAACAACGGCAAATCCAGCAACCATTCGCCGGGATAATCGACAATGTCCAAATGCACCGTGCGCGGGCCGCGCAGCCCCGACAGCAACCCTCCCGAACGCACCCGAAACGACACCCGCAACTGGCTGATCGCTCGGGTCGATTGCGGCCAGTGCGGTGTGGTGCCGGTCAAATCGCTGAGATGTCCTTCATAGTCAAACCTTGGCACCCCGTCATCGGGCTGGGGTTGCAGAAACACCGCCTCAATCCGCCCCTGCGCTGCCGCCAGCAACTGCGGCATCCGCCCGCGGTTGAGCAGATTGGCGACCAGTGAGGTGATGAAAACGGTTTTGCCGGAACGTGAAAGCCCGGTCACGCCAAGTCGAATAACCGGCTCGAACAACAATTCCGAAACGCCATCGCGGGCGTCGTCGACCAAGCGGCCGATGCTTTCGGCAATGTCACCAATTCCGATCAAATGCGCGTCCTGCCTGTTCCTTGGCCCGATATATGCGTCAACGGTCAGACTTGATAGGGGCAGCGCCACGGGTTAGCCATGCATATGCCACGCTATGTCTTTCAAATCGAATACCACGGCGGACCGTTTGTCGGCTGGCAGCGCCAACCCAATGCGCTGTCGGTGCAAGGCGTGCTGGAGACAGCGCTGACGAAACTCGACCCCGATTGCCAAGGCATCGCCGGTGCCGGTCGCACCGATGCGGGCGTGCACGCGATGGGGCAAGTGGCGCATGCCGACCTTGCCAAAGACTGGGATCCGTTTCGGTTGAGCGAGGCCGTCAACTTCCACCTCAAACCGCATCCGGTTTCAATCCTCAAGGTCGCGCTGACGGCAGATGATTTTCACAGCCGCTTTTCCGCAATCAAACGGCGGTATCTCTATCGCCTTGTTTCCCGCCGTGCGCCGCTGACGCATGAACACGGCCTTATCTGGCGTGTGCCGCATGAATTGGATGCCGAAAGCATGCGAAAAGGGGCGGCGTATTTGATCGGCAAGCACGATTTCACGACTTTTCGATCGTCAATTTGCCAATCGGCTTCGCCGGTCAAAACATTGGATTCGCTTGAAATCGAGGAAGCAGACTATCCCGGCGGTAACGAATACCGCTTCAACGTTGAAGCCCGCTCATTCCTGCACAACCAAGTGCGCTCTTTCGTCGGAACGTTGGAGCGCGTTGGTTCTGGCGCTTGGCTTCCCGATCAAGTCCGCCAAGCATTGCAAGCAAAAGACCGCGCCGTCTGCGGTCCGGTCGCGCCGCCGCAAGGCCTGTACCTGGCTGAAGTAACCTATCCAAACGACCCATTTGCACAAATGTAACACCTGACGAAGCTGTTATTGCAACTCATTCGCAATCACATTGACGAATGCGGCCAAGCCAATTACCTGTCAGTCAATGTATAATTTTCAGCAGAATTGACCTTGTGTCCAACACCGGCAGCCGAAGCACAAGCTGGCAACGCCCAAAGGGCGAGCCGTCGCTTTTAGACGTATTCCGCTCGATCCCCGTCCGCGCTGATGCCAGTTCGTTCCGCCGATTCTTGGCCTTTGTCGGCCCCGGCTACTTGGTTGCCGTCGGCTATATGGACCCCGGCAATTGGGCGACGTCGTTGGCTGGCGGGGCGCAATTTGGCTATGCTTTGCTGGTGGTCGCGCTGGTGTCCAATATCATGGCCATCATACTGCAATCGCTTTGTGCGCGGTTGGCCATCGCTACGGGTCGTGACTTGGCGCAAGCCTGCCGCGACGCTTATCCGGCTTGGGCCTCGCGCCCGCTGTGGGTTTTGGCCGAGTTGGCGATCATCGCCACCGATTTGGCCGAGGTTATCGGCACGGCCATCGCGCTGAATCTGTTATTCGGTATTCCCCTTGAAATCGGCGTGATGATCACGGCGCTGGATGTGTTCCTTGTGCTGTGGCTGCAAAGCACCGGATTTCGCAAGGTCGAGGCGCTGATCATCGCCCTTATTGGCGTCATTGCCGCCTGTTTTGCCGTGCAAATCGCCCTTGCCGACCCGGTTTGGGGTGAGGTGATCGCAGGTTTCGCGCCAACAACCGACATCATCACCAACCCCAATATGCTCTATCTGGCGCTGGGCATCATTGGCGCAACGGTGATGCCGCACAACCTGTACCTGCATTCCGGCATCGTGCAAACCCGCGACTTTGGCCATACGCTGCCCGAAAAGCGCCAGGCTCTGAAGTATGCCACGTGGGATTCGACTATCGCGCTGATGTTCGCTTTGACAATCAACGCATCGATCTTGATCCTTGCCGCCGCGACGTTCCATAAATCGGGGAATTTTGACGTTACCGAGCTTGGTCGCGCGCAGGAATTGTTGCAGCCCTTGCTGGGCGCCTCTATCGCGCCGGTATTGTTTGGCGTGGCTTTGCTTTGCTGCGGCCTGACCTCTACCGTGACAGCGACGATGGCCGGGCAGATCGTGATGGAAGGGTTCCTCAATATCCGCCTGCCCGCCTGGTTGCGCCGCCTGACCACGCGGATCGTGGCAATCGTGCCCGCCATTGTTGTGACACTAATCTATGGCGAAGGGCAAACGGCGAAATTGTTGATCCTTTCGCAGGTTATCCTTAGCTTGCAATTGCCTTTCGCGATTGTGCCACTGGTGATGATGACCGCTTCCAAGCAAAAAATGGGGGCTTTGGTGGCACCGATTTGGTTGACGGTCTTTGCTGCGATCATTGCCTTTGTCATCATCGCCTTGAACTTGAACCTGCTGATCGGGCTGGCCTTCGGTTGAAGTTGAGCCCGGTCTCGACGTTGCTTCAACTGCCGGCCATCGGTGGGAAATCACCGTGAATTCATTAATTTCAGATTTACGTACAAAAAAACGCTAATAATATCAATAACTTAACCGAATTTTCACGGGTGCAATGCTTCCGTTTTCACCGATGCCGCCGCACGCTTGGAATCGGCGTCATCCGTTCGGGGTAATTGGACGGTGGATGCGGCGGGTGGCCTTTCGTTCGCTGCCAAAACGCTATGCCGCCGCGTTTGAGCCACAGTGGCAGGGTCAGCAGAAAGCCGATGATGAACCCGCCCGCATGCGCCCAATAGGCGACGCCGCCAGCCGTGAGGTCGGCGGTGACACCGTTGTATATCTGAAAGGCGAACCACAAGCCCAACACGCTCCATGCGGGCATCGAGAAGCGGCGGATGATCACGACCAGGATCAGCATGACATCGACCCGGGCCTTGGGGAAAAGCAGCAGATAGCCGCCCAATACCGCAGCGATAGCCCCGGAAGCGCCGACGGTCGGGGTGAATGAATTGGGGTTGGAAAGCACATGGGCATAATCGGCGGCCGCGCCGCCAATCAGGTAAAAGGCAAGAAAGCCGATATGGCCAAACGCGTCCTCCATATTGTCGCCGAAGATGTAAAGGAACAGCATGTTGCCGGCCAGATGCATCCAGCCGCCGTGCAGGAACATGCTGGTGAGGATGGTGTATTGGTCCTGACCATTGGAGATTTTGGCCGGGATCGTCGCCCATTGGCTGAAGAATTCTGCCAGCCGAGCCTCATCAGCGCTCAAAGGCACGTAGTAGCTCAGAAAGATCAGGATGTTTGCGGCCAGCAGAGCATAGGTCACGTAGGGCGTACGCAGCGATGGATTGTGGTCGCGGAGCGGGAACATCGGACTTTGGCCTTAAATACATAGCCGGCGCGGACAAATACTCATCCGCGCCGCTACAATTGCATTAGGCCGAAACAGTTTCACCCACTGCAACTTCAGCAGCTTTGATCGCTGCTGCTCGTTTGGCAATTGAATCGCCTATCGGCGGACCTTGGAAGCGTTTCCTTTCGCTCAAGAACCAGCCAAGTGCCAGAGCCACCGCCAAAAAGATCAGCGGGTTGGTCAACTGATTCAGCGGGAACACAATGTCCGGGAACAGTGGCAGGATGATCGGGTTAAACGGTGGCTGGATACCAGCGTAAGCCAAAATCACCACTCCAACGATTGTTATTATAGCAAACGGTTTGGACCAAACGCCAAGTTTGTAAGGTCCGAATTCCGTCCAGGTTTTGCCCTGAGCAAGCAAGCCGGCCATGACCGGCATCGCATAGGAGATGTACAGAAACAGCGCACACCCAGCCGCCAGAGCGAACATGAAAGGTGCGTAGTAGCACGCCAGCGTTGACAGGATGGCAGCCAGCCATATCGCCGCAACGGGCGTGCGGTAGGTCGGGCTGATCGTGGCTAGCAATCTGGACGCAGGCAGACCACCGTCACGCGCGAAAGCGTAGATCATGCGCGACGTTGATGTCATGCCAGCCAGTGCGCAAAAGTAGTTCGCGGCGACAATGCCAATTGCCAGAATGGCCTTCAGGAACGCAGGCATCGGTAGTCCCGCGAACAAAGTAAAGAATGAGGCGCCGCCATTTTTGGCACCTGCTACGGTATCCGGCATCGCCAGGATGAATGACGCGGCCAAAAAGAACCCAAACAGCAGTGACCAAAAAACCGAATGCAGCATGCCTTTGGGGACCGATGATCGGGCATTCATCGTTTCTTCCGAAGTATGCGCCGAGGCGTCGAAACCCGTTATCGTGTACAGTGGATACAGCAACCCAATCAGGAACGCGACGAATGCCGTGCGCGGTTCTGGCACGACGGAGCCGCCGAGTTCACCGGTATTGTTCACGAAAGTAGTCAAGCGCGAAAGGTCGAACCCTGCACCCCAAATCAACATCGAAAGGGTCAGCAAGATCGCCACTGCAAAGATCAGGTAGCCCGAAAAGTCAGTCAGCATCGTGGTGATTTTGATGCCGAGATGGTTGAACAGCGCCTGCGACACCGCGAAGACGGTGACAAAGATGCTGGCGTGCAATGCGCCCCAGGTTGAAACATCCATGCCAAAAACCCCTGCGAGCACGAGGTCTTTTAACAGCAGATAGACGCCAAAGTTCACCGAAGCGACGACGAACAACAGCCCGACCATGTTGAACCAGGCCGTTAACCAGCCCCAGCCTCGGCCGCCGAGGATCGAGGACCAGTGGTAAAGGCCGCCTGCCGTTGGATAGGCCGAGGCAATTTGACCAATAGATGCAGCGACGACCAACGCAAACAGCCCGCCGATCACCCAGCCAACGGCCACTGAAAAGCCGCCCCCAGAAGACATCGCCACCGGGAACGCGGTGATTCCACCGGCGAGGATGCAGATAATCGAGAACGAGATTGCAAAGTTTGAAAAGCGGCTCATGCGCCGGTCAAGCTCTTGCGCGTAACCCATGCCGTGGAGGACTTTCATGTCCTCTTTCTTGTCGGAATCGGAATAACCGGTCCCTGAATTGTTTGCCATGATTGTCCCTATTCGTTGACGCCGATCACCTTATTTAGTCGGCTGTGTCGATAGTCTGCACCGGATTTTGATTTCTGGCAACAATTTTGGCAAATAGCGCTCAAGTCAGGCGCTGCGACTAGCGCAAGAGTATTTGGTGCCCGCTGCCGGGATCGAACCGGCACGACCGATTAAAGTCGAGGGATTTTAAGTCCCTTGTGTCTACCTGTTTCACCAAGCGGGCATTGCGGCGGGAACTTAGTGCCATGGGAAGGATTGTAAAGGCGATCAGGGATTAATCCGGTCGGGAAAGCCGGGATACCAGTCAGAATGGTCGCCGCGGTTATTGGCTGCGCCCAGTTTTGTCAGGCAGCCCATTGGCTTGACATAGCTGTTGATGCGTTTTTTCGGTTCCTCATGCCAGCCAAGGTTGAAGGCGCCGAGTTTGGGGAAGAAACACATCTCGGAATAGGGCAGGTGATCGTGAATCCACCACGCCAAGCTGCGCCAATGCGCCTTTGGATCATAGCGGTCGATGAACCACGGGATCACGATTGTGGCCATTGCGCCCATCTGGCCATCGCCATCGAGCCTGTCCCAGATGTGGTTGGCGCAGGAGGCTTCGTTTGCCGAGCAGTTGTACTGGTTCTTGTTGGCAGCACCCACGGAATTTACGGCCTGCGCCCTGAACGCTGACCGGATTCCTATCCGCCCGAAGGTGGCGTTGAGGGGCTCGAGCAGGTGTTCGCAGAGTTTGGTTCCGGCCTTGATTGCCAGGTCAGGATCATCGGGGATGTTGGGGATGCCTTCGACTTGCGAGATTTCAGAATATAGAAAGTCGCGCATGAAAAAATTTGGTGACAGGCGAATGCGGCCGAAATTTTCCAGCGCTTTCACAGATCGCGGCGGGCGCAGTTACAGATCCTCGCCTTGGCCCAACAGCTCGCGTTCGTTCAGCCAAGGGTGGACTTTGAGCGCTTCGATCAACGTCAGTTTGGCCTGGCCGGTTCGCCCCAAATTCATCTGCACCAGCGCCTTGCCGGACAAAGCACCGAAATGTTTGGGCTCGGTCTTGAGAACGATTTCGATGTCATCCAACGACCCTTGGAAGTCTTGCGCCAGATAGCGGGTGAAGGCGCGTTGGTTGTACCCTTCGGGATAATCCGGGCAGTAAGCTATGAGTTCGGTAAGGATCAGCGACGATTCAGGAAAGTCGAACGCATCGCGCATGGCCATGCCGCGGTCAAGCAGGTCTTGTGCTTTGGCGTCGGGTGCGCTGCGCCACAGCGCCCACAGGTGATTGGCAACGAAAGCCGCCGACATTTCATCACGGCTGGCGGCGAGGTCGACGAAGAGCTGGGTCTTTTCGGGTTGAACCGGGTTGGGCGGGCAGCTTTGCGCGGCGGCTGCGAGCGGGAAAAGGCATGCAATGAGGAAGATCTTGCGCATGCGGTTATGGTGCGCGGGAATGGCGGGAAGTCAAGGCAAGAGGGCGTGAATGCGATATGGAAGTGGTGAGGGCGCAATCTTGCCCGATATGCGGTTGGGTTTCGCATGCCTGGCGGCCCATGCTGATTGGGTGTGCGAAAGACTTCGCCATGGTGCCGCGGCGATTTGAACGGGCCGAAAAATGAGGCGGTTGGGGCGGAATCAGGGTTGGGTCATCCCCGCGCCCTCGGATGCGCCTTCGCATAGACCTCCATCAACCGCGCCTGATCGACCGAGGTGTAGATTTGGGTGGAGGACAGCGAGGCGTGGCCGAGGAGTTCTTGGATGGTGCGCAGATCGCCGCCGGCTTCGAGCAGATGGGTGGCGAAGGAGTGGCGCAGGGCGTGCGGGGTGGCGGTGGCGGGAAGGCCGAGTTGCTGGCGGGCTTGTTCGGTGACTTTCTGGATAGCGCGTTGGTTGAGCGGCCCGCCACGGGTGGCGAGGAAGAGCGGGGCGTGGGGAAGTTGGGAATAGGGCACCAGTTTGAGGTAGGTATCCACCGCTTGCCGGGCGATGGGCAGGACGGGAACGAGGCGCTGCTTGCCGCCTTTGCCGGTGATGCGGATGACATCGGCCAGCGGGGCTTGGGCGCGGGTGAGCGATAAGGCCTCGGAAATGCGCAGGCCACAGGCGTAGAGAAGCGTCAGAACGGCGATGTCGCGGGCGGCTTGCCAATCGGTTGAATGTTGGAATTCGACATGGGCGATCAGCGCTTTGGCGGCGTCCTTGGCCACTGGACGGGGCAATCGGGGTTTCAGGCGCGGGCCACGGATGGCCAACGGGGCGGTGATTTCGGCGTCACTGGTATCGGCGAGCCAGCGGTAGAAGCCTTTGACAGCCGACAAGGAGCGGGCGAGCGAACGGGCGGCAAGGCCGCGTTGGCGTTCGTGCGCCAGCCAAGCCCGCATATCGGTGGTTTCGGTTTGTTGTAGTTTGGCCAAGCCAAAAGCGCCGCCGTGGTGGTTGGCAAGAAAGCCCATAAAGCCGGAAAGATCGCGGCGATAAGCGATAATCGTTTTATCGCTGGCGTTTTTTAGCCCGCGCAGATGCGCGAGCCAATGCTCGATCAGATCGGTGGTTTGGGCGCTGCCCGCCGTCACGCCAACCAGCGGCGGAGTGTCCGCTCGAACACGCTACCAAAGAAGCCGAGCAGATCGGTGCCCTGATCGGGGTGGAAGCGGTGTGGGTCTTCGGCGCCGAAAACCAGCATGGCCGGGCGTTTGCCTTCGCCCATGTCGAGCTTGATCAAAGCTTCGGACTGGACCCAGTTCACATCGTCGCCATAGATCAAATCGCCATGCGGCGAGGACTGACGCAGGGTGATTTTGCGGGCGGTGGTCAGGCGGTTGTCGGAGATATAGCGATCAACCCCGCCCGGGCGCAGGGCAACGACGAGGTTTTTCAAGTCACCCTCTGGCCCCAAGGCCTGACCGGGCGTGGCCGTGGGCGATTCGATGCAGACGCGGATGACGTCGATGGACAAGGTGGTGGAAACGTCGCGGCCAAGGGCGGAGAGGAAGCCTTCAAAATCGAGCGGTTCCAGAATGGACAGAACAGCGCGATGCACCTGATTGGTGCCTGCCAAGTTTTCGTAAGCTGCGGCAATGACGTGGCGATGGGTGTCTTCCAGCCGATCCAGCCGTTCTTCCAGCCGATCCACCATGACACCGCGCAGATCAACAACCTTGCGGTCATCGCGTTTGGGATGGTCGTTGGCTTTGATCAGCGCCGACATAACGTCACGATCTTCCAAGATCATGCCGGGATCCGTCAGGATTTGACCGCGAAAATTACGCAGGGTTTCTTCTTCGCTCATCATTTTACTGTCTACCTTACTTCCCCACCAGGTTTCAGGACAAAAGCGCAATCAACAGAGAAATACAGTGATAATAGTTACTAAATCTTCTGGCCAGTTTTGGCCCAGTCTTTCAGGAATGCATCCAGACCCTTGTCGGTTAGCGGATGGTCGGCGAGTTTCTTTAGTACAGAGTGGGGGGCTGTTACGATGTCGGCGCCAATCAGGGCCGCTTGTGTCACATGGTTGACCGAGCGGACCGAGGCGGCGAGAATTTCGGTTTTGAAGTCGTAGTTGTCGTATATCTGGCGGATGTCCGAGATCAGTTCCATTCCGTCCATATTGATGTCATCAAGGCGGCCCACAAACGGGCTGATAAAGGTCGCGCCTGCCTTGGCGGCAAGCAGCGCCTGATTGGCCGAGAAACAGAGTGTGACGTTGACCATAAAACCCTCGCCCGTCAGAACCTTGCAGGCCTTCAGCCCTGCCCAGGTTAACGGAACCTTGATCGCTATATTGCTGGCAATTTTGGCAAGTTTACGGCCTTCGACGATCATTTCATCAAAATTTGTCGCCACGGTCTCGGCACTGACCGGGCCTGTGACGATGCCGCAGATCTCTTTGGTCACATCGCCGATGTCGCGGCCCGACTTCAGGATCAGCGAAGGATTGGTCGTTACACCATCGACCAGACCCATATCGTTGAGTTCACGGATTTCGGATATTTCGGCGCTGTCAACGAAGAATTTCATGGTGCGTCTCTTGTCTAAAGTGTGGACTGGCTTTGGTTTTAACGACGCAAAGCTTAGCGAAAGGTTTGCGCCGAGGGAACAGGTGATTGTCAAACTTACCCACAATGTCTGAAACCGTGTTTTTCGACGCGGGAAGTTTGGTGGCGGTGCTGACGACCGAGCCGCTGGACCGGTTGTTGGACTATCGCGCCCCTGAAGGCGGCGTCGATTTGGGCGCATTTGTGGCGGTGCCCTTGGGGCCGAGGCTGGTTTTTGGCGTGGTTTGGGGGCCGGGCGAGGGGTCGTTTGATCCGGCAAAGATTCGCGTAGTGAACCGGGTGCTGGACATGCCGGGGATGAGCGCGGTGATGCGGGCGTTTCTGGCTCGGGTCGGCGAATATACGTTGACGCCGTTGGAGGCGATGTTGCGATTGGCAACGCGGGTGCCGGGATTGGGTGAGCCGCCGGGTAGTCGCAAGGTTTTGCGGCGCGGCTTGGGCGAGCCTGAACGGATGTCACCGGCGCGGGCGCGGGTCTTGGCAGTGTTGGCAGATTACGGCGGTTTGGGGTTTGCGCCGATGGAATTGAGCGGGCTGGCGGGGGTTTCTTCGTCGGTCGTCAAGGGTCTGGTTGCCTGCGGCGCGATTATTGAAGAGCGGGTGTTGCGCGATATGCCTTATCCGGCATTAGACTGGGGCCCCGGTGCGATGGTCTTGTCGGCAGAACAAGAAGTTGCGGCGCAGGCGTTGCGGGCGCGGGTATTGGCGGGCGGCTATTCGACGACTTTGCTGAAAGGCGTCACCGGGTCGGGCAAGACCGAGGTTTATCTGGAGGCGGTGGCGGCCTGTGTGGCCCAAGGGCGGCAGGCTTTGGTGATGCTGCCGGAAATTGCCTTGACCGCCGAATTCATGGACCGGGTGGAAAAGCGGTTCGGCGCCAGGCCGGCCGAATGGCATTCCGGCGTGACCGAGGCGGAGCGACGGCGGGCTTGGCGGGCGATTGGGCTGGGTCAGGCGAAATTGGTGGTCGGGGCGCGGTCGTCGCTGTTCTTGCCGTTTTCCGACCTCGGCCTGATCGTGGTCGATGAGGAGCACGACGGGTCTTACAAGCAGGAAGACGGGGCGCTGTATCATGCGCGGGACATGGCGGTGCTGCGGGCATCGTTGTGCGGGGCGACGGTGGTTCTGGCGTCCGCCACGCCGTCTTTGGAAAGTTGGGCCAATGCCGAGGCCGGGAAATACGCGCGGCTGGTTTTGCCCGAAAGGTTTGGCGTGGCGGTGCTGCCGGAAATGCGGGCGATTGATTTGCGTGCGGGTGGGTTGGAAGCCAACGCGTGGATTTCAGACCGGTTGGTTGCGGCGGTGGGTGAGCGGCTGGCATTGGGCGAACAGTCGCTGCTGTTCCTCAACCGCCGTGGCTATGCGCCGGTGACCCTGTGCCGGGCCTGTGGCCAGCAGATTGGCTGTGATCATTGCGACGCCCGCATGGTGGAGCATCGGTTCGCCAAAAAACTGGTCTGTCATCAGTGCGGGGCAACGAAACCTTTGCCGTCGAAATGCCCGTCTTGCGGGGTTGAGGGCAAACTTGCGGTGATCGGGCCGGGGGTGGAGCGTTTGGCCGAGGAAGCGCAGGCGAAGTTTCCGCAAGCGCGGATTGCGCTGTTGTCCTCGGACTTGGCGCAATCGGCGCGTGAGAGGAAGGCTTTGATCGGGCAGATTGCTGCTGGCGGGGCGGATATAATCATTGGCACCCAGATGGTGGCCAAAGGGCATAACTTTCCGCTTCTGACTTTGGTCGGGGTCATTGACGCCGATCTGGGGCTGCAGGGCAGCGATTTACGGGCGGCGGAAAAGACGTTTCAACTGGTGCGACAGGTTGCCGGGCGGGCCGGGCGGGCGGAAAGGCCGGGACTGGCCTTGGTGCAGACGCATCAGCCGGATCATCCGGTGATAAGGGCGATCATTCTGGGCGATGAAGAGGCGTTCTGGCGGGCCGAAGCGGCGCAACGCGAACGCGCCGGTGCCCCGCCATATGGCCGCATGGCGGGCATTGTGGTTTCGGGGCCGGATGAGGCGAAAGTGGTGGATGTGGCGCGGTATTTGGCGCGCAATGTGCGGATGTTGACCGACTTGGGGTGTCAGGTGTTTGGGCCAGCACCGGCACCGGTGGCGCGGATCCGTGGGCGGCATCGGGTGAGGTTGTTGGTGAAGGCACCCAAGGGGGTGGTGATTCAAGCGGCTTTGGCGGCTTGGCGAGCGCAGGTAAAGTTGGGGCCGAATTTGCGGATCTCGGTGGATATTGATCCGCAGAGTTTTTATTGAGGGCGCGGGTGGGGCGGGGCCTCATCCGGCACTTCGTGCCACCTTCTCTATGGGATGGAGAAGGGAGTCGCGCGTGGAATTGACTCAACCCATGATTTAACGATTGACTTTGAGAACGCCCTTAGGTATAGATTGCGGCATAGTGGACAACTTGGGTGAAGCGGGCCGATTCGGCGGAATCGGGGCCGTTTTTGTTTTGCGGCGAAGCCTCATCCGCCCTTCGGGCACCTTCTCCACGGGTGGAGAAGGGAACTTGTGGCACTGGTCAAGGTCAGTATCGCTGGCTACAAGGCTGCGAGTTTGAATTAGGGTCGAGATGAGCAGACATCCAACCATCATTCCCCAACCGGGGATATTGGACATCGACCTGTATGTGGCGGGTGAAAGTGCGCTCTCGGGGCGGGCCAATCGTGTCATCAAACTGAGCTCGAACGAGAACCCGCGCGGGCCTTCGCCCAAGGCCTTGGAAGCCTATCGGGCGGCGGCGGAGGGATTGGCGCTGTATCCGTCCTCGGGGCATGAGGGGCTGCGTCGGGCGATTGGTGTGGTTGAGGGCGTTGATCCTGACCGCGTGATTTGTGGCGCGGGATCCGACGAGATTTTGACCTTTCTGGCTCAGACCTATGCTGGGGTTGGCGACGAGATCATCCACACCGAACACGGGTTTGGCATGTATAAGATCACCGCTTTGGCGGTGGGCGCAACACCAGTTGAGGTGAGCGAACGTGACCGGGTGACCGATGTGGATGCGATACTGGCGGCGTGTAGCCCTCGGACCAAGTTGGTGTTCATTGCCAATCCAAACAACCCGACCGGCACCATGATTGGGGTGGATGAGGTGGCGCGATTGGCGGCTGGTTTGCCGCCACAGGCGTTGCTGGTGTTGGACGGGGCTTATGCGGAGTTTGTTTCGGATCCTGCATTTGATGCTGGAAAAGCACTGGTGGAAAGCCGCGACAATGTGGTGATGACGCGGACATTCTCGAAGGTGCATGGGTTGGGGGGGCTGCGCATTGGCTGGGGCTATGGTCCGGCGCATGTGATCGAGGCTTTGAACCGGGTGCGCGGGCCGTTCAACCTGTCGGGGCCAGCCTTGGCGGCGGCGGAAGCGGCAATGCGCGATGTGGATTATCGGGCGTATTGTTTGGGCGAGAATGCGAAATGGAGGGCTTGGCTGGCGGCTGAGTTGGCAGCGGTTGGGGTGCCGTCGGACGAGAGCCACGCCAATTTTATTCTGGCGCGGTTTGCAACTCCGGATGCGGCGCAGTCCTGTGATTTGGCCTTGAAGGACGCCGGGGTGATTGTGCGGCGGGTTGACAGTTACAAGCTGCCGTCGTGTCTGCGCATTACCATTGGCGATGAGTTGGCTTGCCGATTGGTGGCGCGGGTGGCGGGTGATTTCATGGCGGTACAAGGGTGATGACGGAATATCGGAAAGTCGCGCTGATCGGGTTGGGGCTGATTGCTTCGTCGATTGCGCATGCGATGCGGCGGGCGGGGATGACCTCGGCGATTTCGGGGTTCGCGCCGAGTGCGGCGACGCGGGAAACGGCGGCGCGGCTGGGATTGTGTGAGGTGGCTGCCAGTGCGGCGGAGGCGGTGGACGGGGCGGATTTGGTGATTTTGTGCGTGCCGGTTGGTGCAATGGGCGCGGTGGCGGCGGAAATTGCGCCGTATCTGGCCAAGGGCGCGACACTCAGCGATGTGGGGTCGGTCAAGGGCGCGGTGATCGCGGCGGTGGCACCGCATTTGCCGAGCGGGGTGCATTTTGTGCCGGGGCATCCGCTGGCGGGAACCGAACATTCGGGGCCGGCGGCGGGGTTTGCGGCGCTGTTTGACGGGCGCTGGTGTTTGTTGACGCCACCGGTCGGCACAGATGCAGGCGCGGTGCAGCGGCTGACGGCGTTTTGGCAGGCTTTGGGGGCGAAGGTCGACGTGATGGACGCCGAGCACCACGACCTGGTGCTGGCGGTCACCAGCCATGTGCCGCATCTGATCGCCTATACGATGGTCGGGGTGGCCGACGATCTGGCGCGGGTGACGGAAAGCGAAGTGATCCAGTTTTCCGCCGCTGGCTTTCGCGATTTCACCCGGATTGCGGCATCCGACCCGGTGATGTGGCGCGATGTGTTTTTGAACAACAAGGCGGCGACATTGGAGATTCTGGGGCGGTTTTCCGAGGAATTGACGGCACTGCAACGGGCGGTGCGGCAAGGTGACGGACAGAAACTGTTTGACTATTTCACCCATACTCGTGCAATCCGGCGCGGGATTATTGAAGCTGGGCAAGATACCGCTGCGCCGGATTTTGGTCGTGGTGCGGGTCAGGCGAGGGAAAGTAATGAAAACATTTAGGATTTACGCCTTGCTGCTCTGCGCACTGGCCTTATCAGCCTGCGGTCAAGGGCTATTTGGAAGTGCCAATTCGCTGTCGAGCAAAGGCTCGGTCTGCGGCAGCAACCAA
Source organism: Paracoccaceae bacterium (assembly GCA_031369165.1). Lineage (GTDB taxonomy): Bacteria > Pseudomonadota > Alphaproteobacteria > Rhodobacterales > Rhodobacteraceae > JANMOK01. The sequence goes on along the minus strand of JANMOK010000211.1, from coordinate 2,440 downwards.
TTGCAGGGCCGGTCGATCAGTGAAATCGAGGCACCCAAACGGGCCTATGGCATCAAACATCCGGTCGAAATTACCGGTGTGGCGGGGGTGCATTTATCGCAGCCAGCGACGCTGAACTGTGCCACCGCCCTGACCTTGGCAACCTACGTCGCCGACGTGGCCAAGCCGGTGATCGGCAACACTGGCGGCGGGCTGAGCGAGCTGGAGGTGGCTGCGTCCTATGTGTATCGCACCCGCAACAACCAGAGCGGCGCGCGGATGTCGGAGCATGCCTTGGGCAACGCGATCGATATTTCGGCGTTTGTCTTGGCGGACGGCAAGCAATTCGTGGTCGAGGAGGACTGGGGTCTGGCGGTGATGAAGGAATTGCACGGCGATGCATGCGGCACGTTCGGGACTGTGCTGGGGCCCGATTCCGACCGCTTCCACTATAATCATTTCCATTTTGATACGGCGAGTTATCGCAGCGGGCATTACTGCCGGTAAGGCGGTCTCGGGCAAGGAGATTCCGGGTCTGCGCCCGGGACAGCGAAGTGGCGAACTTGTTTCCGCCTCAGCGGATCAGTCTTGGTGCGTAGCCGATCCAGACCGGGCCGATGTGGGCTTCGCCATTGGCAAAGGTGAGGGGCGCGTTCAAGGTGCGCGGGTCGCCGGAGAGCATGGCGAGAATGTTGAGGCCGGCGCGAATCAGATCGGCGTTTTCAGCGCTCATCGAGCCGGAATCGACGAACATTTGCAGGATGTCCTGCCAGTTCTTGACCCGCAATTGCAGTTCGCCGACGAAATAGCCCTGGACGTCGATCTTGATGTCGCCGATGGCATCAAGCTGCAAATCGCCCCAGAGCAGTCGCAGTTTTTGCAAATTGAAACCGGTGAGAAGCGGGTTGGTGGTTTCAATCGCGTGACGGTCCCATGGGGCGTCAAAGGACAGAGTGGTTTCAAGCTGGGCGTCGGAAAACACATCGGGCAGGCTGCCGTTTCGATTGATGATCGCTTTCCAGAACGGCGGCATGGCGAGATTTTTGCCGGTGAAAGCCAGTTCATGGGCGTTTTCGCCTGTGGCCCGGCGGGTGGCGAAAATCGCCGATTCCAGCCCGGCGGTCCAATCGGGGCCGCGCAGGTGCAGATCCTGAATATCGATGGTGGTTTCATCCAGCGCGAGCGCGCTAGAGGGCACGAATTTGACCGAGCCGCGCATGTCTTCCGCGGTGATCGTGGTGGTGCCGTTGGCGGTGGACCACGATTGCTCGTGCGGCCAGATGGCAATGACATGGTTGGGTTTATATGACAGCGCGAGGATTTCGAAATTGGGTGCTGACCAGGCCCAGCCTTGGCTTGGGTCAGCCAATTCCAGCCCGGTGATTTTGGTGTCGAAACGGTTGGGGAAACCGGTAACGTTCAGGGATTCGGTGTTGGCAATCCAGCCAGCGCCGCGTCGGTCTTCCAGCCAGGCAAGCAGGGCCTTTTCCTTGGCGGTGGAGCCGACGAACCACCAGCCGCTCCATGCCGCAGCGGCGATAAGAACGGCCCAGATAAGTTTGCGCATAGATTTACCCTTTGCTGCGCTGTGCTTATAGGAAGCGGAAAGCAGAGGGAATGCGTCATGCAGGACGGGTTTTGGGTGTTTGGCTATGGCTCGCTGATCTGGCGGACCGGTTTTCCCTATCGGGCGCGGCAATTGGCGACTTTGCACGGTTATCGGCGCCGATTTTGCATGGAATCGCACCATTATCGTGGCACGCCGGAAGCGCCGGGGTTGGTGTTGGCCTTGGACCCTTTGACCGGTGCGTCGTGTCGCGGGTTGGCGTTCCATGTTGATCCCGCTGACGCCGATGAAGTGATGGCATATCTGCGCGGGCGCGAGTTGATTTCCGACGCTTACCGCGAAGTTGTGCACCAGATTGAGTTCGCTGACGGCGGCCAAGTTTCGGCGGTTTGCTATGTGATGAACCAAGCGCATCACCAGTATCGCGGCGGCCTGTCAATGTTGGAACAAGGCGAAATGATTGCGCGTGCCAGCGGCTCGGCGGGGGCGAATACCGAGTATTTGTTCAATACGTTTGTGAGTTTGCGCGAGTTGGGAATTGAGGACGCGGAGTTGGCGGAACTGGTGGCGTTGGTGAAAGGTTTGCAGCGGCTTCCCTACGGATCTGCATCAATTTGAAAAAGATACTGCCGCGCCTTTACGAATTGGTGACATCCAATCTTTAAAGTCCGCCGGAATCCCCTCCACCGCTTGCGGGGGAGGGTTAGGGTGGGGGTTTTGGAGTGGGTTTTGAAACGGTAGCAAGCCAACGCGATCGGGCGCGGGAATTGCGGCGGAATATGACTCGGGCCGAACGGGTTTTGTGGCGACAAGTGCGGATGCGCCAGATTTACGGGTGCAAGTTTCGTCGGCAGGTGCCGGTCGGGCCGTTCATTGTCGATTTTCTGAGTTATG
>JANMOK010000183.1:0-1512 GCA_031369165.1 Paracoccaceae bacterium | reverse complement strand
CATATTTTTGGACATCCGGGGCCAAGACTCGGCAGCGTTTTCCGTTATCAGCGTGACGGTGTTGTCGCTGCCGCCCATGACGCCAGTGCTAGTGCCTACGTCATTGGCGACGATCCAGTCGCAGCCTTTGCGGGTGCGTTTTGCCGTGGCATTGGCCAGAACATCGTCGGTTTCGGCGGCAAAGCCGATCACCAGTTGCGGGCGGTTCTGTTTAAGTTGCGCAACTGATTTCAGAATGTCGGGGTTTTCGGCGAATGTCAGTTCTGGAGCACCTTTGCCGGACTTTTTCAACTTGGATGCGCTGGCGTTGGCCACGTGCCAATCGGCCACTGCGGCAGCAAAAATGGCAGCATCGGCTGGCAAAGCTGCGTGAACGGCGTCGGCCATTTGTTGGGCGGTTTCAACCTCGACAATTGCCACGCCTTTGGGGTGGGCGGCCGTAGCGGGTCCGGTGATAAAGGTGACGTTTGCGCCCAAAGCGGAAAGCGCCTGTGCAATCGCACTGCCCTGCGTGCCAGAGGATCGATTGGCGATATAACGCACCGGGTCAATCGGCTCGTGCGTGGGGCCGGAAGTGACAAGAATATGGCGGCCTTTCAGCGGGCCGTTGAGCAGGGTGTTTTCGATGGCCGCAACTATGTCCAGAGGCTCGGCCATACGGCCCATACCAAAGTCGCCACATGCCATACTGCCTTCTATCGGCCCAACAAACAGAATGCTGTCTGCCTTCAAAGTGGCGATGTTGCGTTGCGTTGCTGCGTGGTGCCACATTCGAACGTTCATCGAAGGCGCGACCAGGACTGGCTTGTCGGTGGCGAGCAGCAGGGTCGACGCCAGATCATTTGCCAAGCCGGTCGCCATTTTCGCCAGCAGGTCGGCTGTCGCGGGAGCGACGATGATCAAGTCACACGACCGCGACAGTTCGATATGGCCGATTTCGGCCTCGTTGGTGACATCAAACAAGTCGGTATGCGCCCGCTGGGCAGCCAGAGCGGAGACGGACAATGGGGTAATGAATTCGGCCCCGGCTTTTGTCAGCACGGGCGTCACGGAGGCGCCCAGTTCACGCAGGCGCCGGATCAATTCCAAACTGCGATAGGCGGCGATTCCGCCACCGATGACCAAAAGGACTTTGCGACCGGAAAGCATGGGGTTCCTTTACGACGAACGAACTTGGCTTGTTGTAAGTGGAATACATGTGTCGGGCAAGATTGCGGTGGGTTGAAAGCCGCGCTAGAGGGGAACTAAGTTCAATCCAATCCATCCACGAAGGATCGCGCCATGACTCATGCCTTTTTCGCCACGTTCCACGACCTCAAAGGCAAGTCTGTCTACATCACCGGGGGTGGGTCCGGCATCGGTATGGATTTGACCGAAGGGTTTTTGGAGCAGGGTTGCAAAGTCGCCTTCGTGCAGCGGTCGGATGCGAGCGAATTTGTCCGCGAGATGGAGGATAAACACGGCAACAAGCCGTTGTTCATCAAATGCGACATCACCGATACCGCGGCCCTG
>JANMOK010000181.1:0-29025 GCA_031369165.1 Paracoccaceae bacterium | reverse complement strand
CACCGTCGGCCGCCCATTGGCGCTAACCGCTTTGCAGACCAGAGAAAACGGCGCCAGCCCGGAAACCACGCCCCGAAAATCATTGGTCAAAAGCGTGCCCCAGCCGAAACTGACATTCGCCCGTCTGCCGAACCGGGCGTTCAATTCTTCGATTTGCGCCACATCCAGCCCATCGGAAAAGATAATCCGCTTGGTTTTCGGTTCCTGCCCGCGCGCAATCCACCAAGCAATCGCCGCCTCGGCCCCGGCATAAGGATCGCCGGAATCAATCCGCATGCCAGTCCAGCTTTCCAGCCATTTCGGCGCGCGCTCCAGAAAGGTCTTCGAACCAAAAGTATCCGGCAAAATCACCCGCAGATTGTTGTCATGATCCTGCTGCCAATCGCGCAGGACATCGTAGGGTGCCGATGCCAATTCGGCTTCCGAACGTGCCAAAGCCGCATAGACCATCGGCAATTCATGCGCATTGGTGCCGATCGCTTCGACTTCGTGGCGCATGGCCAAAAGGCAGTTTGACGTTCCGGTAAAACGCGGCCCCAACCCTTCGATCATAGCCTCAACGCACCAGTCCTGCCACAGGAACGAATGCCGTCGGCGGGTGCCGAAATCGGCGATGCGCAGGTCGGGCAACTGGCGCAAACGCTCGACCTTTTCCCAAACTCGGGTCATGGCGCGGGCGTAGAGCACCTTCAACTCGAACTTGCCCATCTTGCGAAGGACCGCACGGGATCGCAGCTCCATCAGCACGGCCAAGGCGGGCACTTCCCACAGCATCACCTCGGCCCAAGGCCCGGTGAAACTCAGCTTGTATTGGTCAGCAACGCGCTCAAGCCGATATTCCGGCATGCGGAAATTCTCGAACCAATCCATGAATTCCGGGCTGAACATCGCCCGCTTGCCGTAAAAGGTGTTGCCGCGCAGCCAGGTACTTTCGCCACGCGACAGTCGCAGGCCGCGGATATGATCAAGCTGCGCCCGCAGGTCAGCCTCGTCGATCAAATCGGCCAGCGGCACCTCTTTGGACCGGTTGATGATCGAAAACTTCACCTGCACATCGGCGTGCCGCTTCAGTACCATCTGCGCCATCAACAGCTTATAGAAATCGGTGTCGAGCAAGGATCGCACCACCGGGTCGATCTTCCAGGCGTGGTCATGCACGCGTTTGGCGAGGTCGATTGTCATGTCTTTGGCCTAGTCAAAAAACGGCGTCATCTGCGCCACGATAACCGAGTTTTCTGCCAAGGCGCGCGCCATCAGATCCCTCTCTTCATCGTCAATATCATGCCCGTCCGCCAGCCGCTCTTCCAGAGTGCCATAGCCTGACACATCCAGCGGCGACATGCCCGCCTGTTTCAGGATCGCCACGGTTTCGCGTACCGCCTCGTCCTCGTCAACGCCGCTGGCGTAGCACATCAATGCCGCTCCGCTGGCCTCTTTCGGCAGACCGTCGTCCCTGGAGCGGCCGACCTCAACCAGCAAGGTGAACACCAGCTGCGGGCGTTTGGGTTTTTCAGGTTTCGCTTCGCTGTTCATGTCATGCCCGCTAACTTTTCACCGAAGTGAAAGCCGGCGACAGAATTGTCAATCGGTTTGGGGATTGCCGATGGATTTCCGGCACGCATAAATGGTTAGGGCAATTGTTGTTGAGACCACGAATGAAAGCCATCGACCTCGATACCAGGAAGCTTTTCGATCTAAGCGGCAAGGTCGCTTTGGTCACCGGTGCGGGCAGCGGAATCGGCCAGTGCATTGCGCTGGGATTTGCCCAAGCGGGGGCCGATGTGGCCTGTCTTGATCGGCGCGGCGACGATGGACTGGCCGAAACGCTGGCCATGGTTATGCAAACCGGGCGGCGCGGTTTGGCGCTGAAAGTTGATGTTACCGATCCAGAAGCCTTGGCTGAAGCCGTTGTGCAGACCGAACGCGCCCTTGGTCCGCTAAAAATTGCCCTGAATGCTGCAGGTATCGCCAACGCCAACGCCGCCGAAGACATGGATCTGGCGCAATACCAAACCCTGATGGACATCAACCTGAAGGGAGTGTTCCTGTCTTGTCAGGCCGAAGCCCGCGCGATGATTGGCAACGGCGGTGGGGCGATCATCAACATCGCCTCGATGTCAGGCGTGATTGTGAACCGCGGCTTGCAGCAGGCGCATTACAACGCTTCCAAGGCCGGGGTGATCCATTTGTCCAAAAGTCTGGCGATGGAATGGGTGGGCCAGAATATCCGGGTCAATTCGATCAGCCCCGGCTATACCGCCACGCCGATGAACACCCGGCCGGAAATGGCGCATCAAACCCGCGAGTTTGAACGCCAGACGCCGATGGGGCGAATGGCATCGGTGCAGGAAATGGTTGGTCCGGCGGTGTTTCTTGCCTCCAACGCCGCCTCCTATTGCACCGGCGTTGACCTGTTGATCGATGGCGGGTTTTGTTGCTGGTAGCCTGATTTCAACCCGATACCGCAGCAATCCATCGGGGAACGAACCCCGCCAACCATTCGCGCCGCGCTTCCACTTCCGACAACGCAGTGAACGCCACATAAGCGCGTTGATCGGTTGCCCAACGCAGATACCCGCTGTCGTCGTCAATCAAACGCTTGCCGGTCTTGGTATCGACCGCTTTGGCGCCGCGATGAAAGACGATTTGCACCAAGTTCGGCTTTGACAGGTTAAAAGTGATCCGGTCATCGCCGCCGAACTGATAACTTGGCGCGTTCCATTTGATGTGTTCGTGCAGGTCTGGCGCGGCGGACCGTATCAGGTCGCGAAGTGCCATCACCACCTCGCGGCGCGCCTGCGGCAGTGCCGCCAGATATGCCGTGACGGCGGTGTCAGTCATGGTCATGCGGTCCTTGAAACATGCGCGTTCGACCTGCCGCAGCGCGGGCACTCATGTCAAGCGGGTTCGGTTTTGACACGTCTCAGGTCGGCAGCGTCCAGTCGCCGGCACCACAAGCGGGGCAGGCTAGGTCCTCAGACAATGCCGAACCGGCATGAACCGCGCCGCAGTTCCGGCAGCAGACCTGCGGCGTCGTCGCCGGGTCGGCAGGGGTCGGTCCCGGTGTCAGGTTGGGCGGCGGGACAATGGCCAGGCCGGGGCGCGGCTTTGCTGCGGCAAAGACACTGATCCCGCCGGCTGGTTCGAGGTAGGCGCTGTCGATCTGTCCCAGATTGCGGATGCCCTGCGTGCGCAAAATGGCTGTGAGTTCGCCCACCCCCAAGGACCCCCGGCCAAGGGCGTCGTGGACTAGGCGTCCCCGCTCGATCAGCAGCACCGGTTCCCCGTCAACGATCCGGGTGACCCGCTCGGAGCGCGTGACCCATCGGTCGATCAGCTTGTTGATGGCGACGACGACCGTTATTGCCGCCATTGCGTGCAGCAGCGGCACTTCGGGATAGAACAGCGCGTCGCCGACTGACGAGCCTAGCGCAATCACCAGCAGGAATTCGACCAGCGACAACTGCGCCACGCTGCGACCGCCGATCCAGCGCAACATGGCCAAGGTGTAGATGTAGATAAAAACGGTGCGGAAAAGGATTTCAAGATAGAACAGCGGCGGCGCATCGCCGAAAAACATCCGCATCAGGTCAAAAGGTATGACAGGCTGGTCCATGCGAAATGCCCCTGCTCTGCAGACCGGCAGCCGGCCCGTTGCACGTATCAGGGCCGATCCTCAACGAACTGACTTAGTCGCGCAACAACTCATTGATACTGGTCTTCGACCTGGTCCGCTCATCCACCTGCTTCACAATCACCGCGCAATACAGGCTCGGCCCGTTGCCCGAGGGCATGGTTCCGGCGACGACTACCGAATAGGGCGGCACTTCGCCGTAGAAAACTTCGCCGGTTTCGCGCCGCACGATTTTGGTCGATTTGCCGATGAACACACCCATGCCCAGCACCGAGCCTTCGCGCACGATGCAGCCCTCGACCACTTCCGAACGGGCACCAATGAAGCAATTGTCCTCGATAATCGTCGGTCCCGCCTGCATCGGTTCCAGCACGCCGCCGATGCCGACACCGCCCGACAAATGCACGTTCTTGCCGATTTGGGCACACGAACCGACGGTGACCCAGGTATCGACCATGGTTCCCGAATCGACATAGGCGCCAAGGTTGACGAAGGATGGCATCAGCACCACGCCGGGTGCCACATAGGCCGACTTGCGCACGATCGACCCGGCAACGGCGCGAAAACCGGCGGCTTTCCATTCCTTCTCGCCCCAACCATGGAACTTGCTGTCAACCTTGTCCCACCAGGACGACCCCTGCGGCGCGCCGGTTTGCAGTCCCATTTCAGACAGGCGAAATCCCAGCAGCACTGCTTTCTTTGCCCATTGGTTGACCTGCCAAACGCCATCCGCGCCGCGTTCAGCCACCCGCAACGCCCCCGAATCCAAGGCGTCCAAAGTGGCCTCAATCGCCTCGCGAACCGCGCCCTTGGTTGCGGTGGTAATCGCGTCCCGATCTTCCCATGCGGCTTCGACTGCCAGTTCCAATGCGGCGTTTGACATGGGTCCATCCTTCGTATTCGATCTGGTCAGTTTCGCGCCCAGCCTATAGATCGGACACGGGCCAGACGCAATGTCAGTGGGCCAGACGCAGGTCCTCCAATGGCACACCGACGCAAGCCGAAGACGTTTCCCGATGCAGTCAAAGACATGGCCCGGGCGAAGCAAGTGCCCGACACGCCGCAAACGCGGTCGCCCGCCTATCGCCTTGCCTTTGCCGACCCGGAATTTCTGACCCGCGAAGAACTGCGTCCGGTCCGCTTGCAGCTTGAATTGCTCAAACCGGAACTGACGCTCAGCGAACACGGCATCGAAAGCACGATCGTGCTGTTCGGCGGGGCGCGCATTCCAGATCCGGCTCTAAACTCGACCGCGAAAACCGCATCTTTGGCACCCTTCTATGCCGAGGCGCGCCGGTTCGCCGCCCTCATCAGCCAGCATTCACTGGACCTTGGTGGCAGTGATTACGTCATCTGCACTGGTGGCGGTCCCGGCGTGATGGAAGCGGGCAATCGCGGGGCATCAGATGTGGGCGGCATTTCGATCGCGCTCAACATCGTGTTGCCGCATGAGCAAGCGCCAAATGCCTATGTCACCCCGGATTTATGCTTCAACTTCCACTATTTCGCCATTCGCAAGATGCATTTCCTGACCCGCGCCAAAGCGGTTGTGGTGTTTCCCGGCGGCTTTGGCACGCTGGACGAATTGTTTGAAACTTTGACCCTCGTGCAAACAGGCCGCATGAAACGGCTGCCGATCCTGCTGTTTGGCGAAAGCTTCTGGCGGCAAATCATCGATTGGGAAGGACTTGCCGCCAGCGGCACGATCAACGCCACCGACCTTGATCTATTCCGTTTTGTCGAAACCGCCGACGAGGCCTTCAACGTCATTCGAAATTGGCCGGTTCCGGCTTTTACATGAGCATCGCGTGACAAAAATCTCCGACAACCTGCTCGGCTCGCTTTACATGATTGGATCAATGACGGCATTCGTATCGTCGGATGCAATCATGAAATCTTTGTCCGATGAATTGACGCTTTATCAGGCGATTTGCCTTCGCGGCCTGATTTCGACGTCGCTGCTGGGTCTTCTGGCCTGGCATCAGGGCGCATTCCAGACCATGCCGCGGGGCCGGGATTTTTGGATAATATTGGTACGAACACTGGCCGACGTTGGCGCGGCAGCTTGCTTTTTGACCGCGCTTTTTCATCTGGAACTTGGATTGATCTCCGCAATCGTGCAAGCCGTTCCTCTCGCACTGACCCTGGCAGGGGCTTGGTTTCTGGGCCACCAAGTTGGCTGGCGGCGTTATGCGGCCATCGTGATCGGCTTTTTTGGCGTGCTGTTGATCGTCAAGCCCGGTGCCGACGGATTTAACAGCTATTCGCTTTTGGCGCTTGCTTCGGTGGCTTTCGTTGTGGTGCGTGATCTGACTACACGCGGGCTGTCGGGAAAAACACCATCGCTCATTGTCGCCTTTTTTGCCTCGGCCGGGGTAACCCTGATGGGAACTCTTGTTGCGGCAACCAGCGACTGGCCCGCAGACCTTGGCAGCCCGATGATTGCGCTTTTCTTTTGCGCATTCCTGCTGGTCTTTGGGCTGATATTCGCGGTCACCGCCATGCGCGTTGGTGAAGTCGCGGTGGTTTCACCCTTTCGCTACAGCGCGATCATCGTTGCGGTGGTATTGGGCTATTTTGCCTTTGGCGAAATCCCGGATATCTGGGCCGTGATCGGCAGCCTGATCGTGGTTGGTTCGGGGATTTACACCTTCTATCGGGAGCGAGTACTGGCAATCAGCTAGTTTTCCAAAACGTATTCGACGATCTGCGTCGATAGAAACATGCTGAAATTATCGTCTGAAATCATTGTCAGCCGGATATTTCCGCTTGAATCGCTCCACACAGAAATTCCCTCAAGGTTGCCGTGGGTTCCATAGGGCGTTTCCAGTAGGGTTTCGCCCTCGTCGAAACCCTCGGAATTCATCGTAAACCGGCGAATTCGCGAACTGAACCCGAGATTGAACAGGGCCAATTCGCGCTCCAGCAGGTATAATTTGCCATCTGGCCCAAAGTCGGCGTCGGTCGCCAGATATTCACCCGAACGCGGCAGCGACCAGGTATCCAGCCAAGCGCCCGCTTTCCAGCGATAAACCGGAAACGGCCTTTCCCAGCGCCCCGATCGTTCCGGAATGGCAATCAGAACCCCGTCGGGCGCAATCGCCAGGGCTTCCAGCGACGAATTGCTCTGCAACTTGCGAAAATCGTCGTGGCGCAGCAATTCGGTTGCTGGCACTGCTATATCGGTTGAGACGGCTATGCGGTCATTTGCTTCGAAACTGACATAGGTCGTGCCATCCGGCGCGACCGCCAAACCTTCGGAATCAAAGTTGTCGTCACCCAGCCGCGTTCCTTCGGTTGAAAGCAGCGGACCATATTCCACCGAATTGACGTCTGTTATTGTGCCATCTTGCCGCGAAAATCGACCACGCGCGAAGTTGCCTTTGTCGCTGACGGCGACAAAACTCAGCCCGTCTGCGCTCAGCGAGATCGCCGAAAATCCGCCATGCGCCGGGTCATCACCCAACCATTCCATCTCGCTGGACAATAGCAAGACGGGCGAAGGCACGGCGGCAAATGCTGACGCCGCCACGACCAATGCAATCAGGAATACCCGTCTCACTCTACCAAAACCGCGCGGCATTGTCTGGGCAGATCGGCCATGGTCAGCGGCCCTTTTGGCGGCACCACCGGCGCATTCGGGTCAGGCTTCTGCGGTTCCAGAGCCTCAGTCACCCACCAAATCGCCTCCTTGCAGCCGTCACCTGCGGGGATAGGGTCTTGTTCCTCGCACAAAGTCGCGCCATTCGGGCAGTTCAAACGCACATGAAAATGATCGTTATGCGCCCACCACGGCCGGATCTTGTGCAACCAGGCACGGTCGCCGGCGGGTGCTTTTTTGCACATCCACAATTTGGCGGGCGGCGTGATGAAAATGCGCGCCACTGCAGGATCTTTCGCCGCGGCGCGCAATATTTCATAATGGTTGCGCGTCCAGTTGGCGTTCAAGCCACGTTGGTCGGCGGTGCGCACGTTGATTGCGGAAAGGCTTTCGCGCTGGTCGCGGCTTAGGTTCAAATCGATTGCCGGTGACAGCCAGATATCCACGTCCAGCCCCGATTGATGCGAGGCATGGCCGCCGTTCATCGGCCCGCCACGCGGCTGCGCCATGTCACCGACATACAACCCGTTCCAGCCCAGATGGGACGCCTGCTCGCTAAGCCTTTCGACGAAGGCAATCAGGCTTGGATGCCCCCAATTGCGGTTGCGCGACAAGCGCATCGCCTGCCAGGTTGGCCCGTTTTCTGGCAGTGCCACCGCACCCGCCAAACAACCCTTGGAATAGGCTCCCACCGAGGTTGGCCGGTGCGATGAGGGCAGATCAACTGCGCCGAACAGCTTTTTCGCCGCCGTTTCGGCCTGCAGCGGCGATACAGTCAGAATCAGCGCAAAAAAGCCCGACAAAATTCGGATCATGGCTCAAGCCTCGGGTTTGGTTTTCACCCAGTATAACAGCACCAGCCCAATCAGGAAAAGCGCTATCACCGGGCTGACGCCAAGCCGCTGGCTGCCCGTCGCAGTCGTGGCCAAAGCAATCGCAAATGGTGCGATGAATGCCGTCGCTTTGCCCGTCAGCGCGAACAGGCCAAACGCCTCGGTGATTCGGTCCGGGTCGGCTTGATGCACCACCATCGTGCGACTGGCAGCTTGCAGCGCACCGCCAGCCGCACCAATGAAGGCACCGCAGATGTAGAACAATATTGTCGGAAGTTTTGACCCCTCGGCTACAGTCATACCCAAAACGGACGTCTTCGATGTCAGAATAATCGCCGCTGACACCGCAATCAGCACCCAAATGCATGCCACAATCACCGGTTTGGACCCCAGCGAACTATCCGCTTTGCCCCCCAGCCAAGCCCCCAAAACCCCGGCCGCCGAAGCAATTATTCCGAAGATCCCGATCTGCGTAATCGACCAGCCCAGTACACCACCGGCATAAATGCCGCCAAAGGTGTAAAGCCCATTCAAGGCATCACGGTAAATCATCGATGACAATAGGTAGGATAGAAAACTAGGTTGTTTGGGCAGGCCTTTCACCGTTGCAACCAAATCCACCGCAGCCTGTCCCAGTGACGCCTTCACCCCAAGCCTTCGCCCCAAATCAGGGGTCCAGATGAACAAGGGGATGATGAAAATGACATACCAAATCGCCGTCAGCGGACCGGTCGCGCGATCACCGCCATGCGTGACCGGATCAAGGCCAAAGATCGGCTTCAGCCCTACCATTGTTGTGCCCTTCACCGGATCGGCCACCATGAAGGCCAGCGCCAGGATCAAGGCAACCAGACCGCCGACATAACCCAGGGCCCAGCCCGACCCCGAGATGCGCCCGATCTCGTCTTTGCTGCCAAGGTCGGGCAGCATGGCATTGGTAAAACTGGTCGTCAGTTCAACCCCGACCAAACCGACCACGAACCAGAACAGAATCGTCCAAGGATTTGGCGCAAGCGGTACCGCCTGCCACAACATCAGCGTACCGATGATATAGAGAAGCGAGAAGCCGAATATCCACGGTTTGCGCGGGCCGGAACGGTCGGCCATAATCCCCAGCAAAGGCGACATCAGCGCAATCAAAACTCCGCCAATCCCCATCGCAATGCCCCATTGCGATTGACCGGTAACCGGGTCGGGCGCGACAAAATTGGCAAAATAAGGCGCGAATATAAAAGTGATCAGCAGCGTGTGAAACGGCTGGCTGGCCCAATCATACATCATCCAGCCGAAAATGCTTTTGCGCTTTGCCATCTGCCCCATCCTTTTCTTGTTCTGGCCCGATATGACAACGGTTGCATCTGACGCGCAAGCGTTCCCTTTCTTTGCCTATCTTGCGCAATCCCTCGCGAAACCCTAATTGTGCCGCGCTTGAAACAAAGGACCAAAGATGTATTCGATCTACCAGATCATTGACTTGCTGCTTGGTATTCTGTGGTTCTTTGTCATCGCTCACGTGATCATGAGCTGGCTGATAAACTTTCAGGTGCTCAATATCCGCCAGCCATTGGTGTATCAGGTCTGGAACGGCCTGCAGCGGATCATCACGCCGATCTATGCGCCGATCCGCAACCTGATCCGAAAATTCCTGCCCAACATGGGTGCCATCGATATTTCGCCGCTGATCATAATCCTGATCATTGCTTCGGTGCGGATTGTGCTGAAGAACAATGTCGAAATGTTCTATTGACCGCTGGTCGCAGGGCTAGTCCAGCACCAAATTCAACGATTTGGCAGGATTGCTGATCCGTGCAGTCACCTTGCCAATCTCGCCAAAAACCACCGGCGCCGCAATGCCGCGCAAAGTCAAGAACGTCGCCTTGTCGCCACGAAGGCCAACGAACAGTTCCTTTAAGACCAAGCCCTGTTCGGGCAAGGCCGCCTTGAGCGAGACGGTGCCGGAAGCCCATTGGATCAAAGTTGGAAACGCACCGCCAGATGGCATGGAGCCGTTTTTTGGCACTGAAATGCGCCAAGCCAGACTATCGCGTTTCGCCTCCAGTATCTGGCCCAAATCGACAGGAGCCGCTGCTACATCCAGTGCGATCCCGTTTGTTGCGGCAACCCAGGTCAACAGCCTGGGCCGATGGCGCAACTTTGCCTGAACCAAAGGATTATCCAAGCCAAACCACCGCGGACGGTTGGGGTCCAGCGCGGCGGGGTCAATTGCCACCAACTCCAGATAGCAGCAATCCAATCGCCAAAGCGCGTTGTGGGTTCCCATCAGCGCATGTTTGCCGCCGCCAGCTGGTGCCACGCCCAGCTTGCTATCCAGCCACCGACACCCTTCGTCGAGCGAAGCGGTGCCGACGACAACATGATCCAGCGAAAGTCGCGTCACCGTAGTTTTTAGCCAGCGTGGGTCACGCTAAAGGCTGCGCTGCCCCATAGTTGCTGCACGCGTGCATCGCGGCCACAACCTTCGCGATAACGTTTGTACCGCTCGGCTTTGGTCATGCTGCCCGAAGAGATCAGCTCGTTGCTGGCATAGAAATTCTGGTGGTATTCTTCGGCTGCATAAAACGCTCCGGCAGGAAGAATTTCGGTTGCGATACTTTGGCCCAAAGTGTTGGCCGCCGCTGCGGAAATTGACTTGGCAATCGCCAGCTGGTCTGCCGAACCGACGAAAACAGCGGTCTGGTATTCTTCGCCGCGGTCGCAGAATTGCCCGCCCGCATCTGTGACATCGGTCATGTGGAAAAACTCGTTGACCAGCGTTTCATAGCTGATGACATCGGCGTCGTAGGTCACCTGCACTGTTTCCAAATGCCCCGTCCCGCCAGCCGCAACCTGATGATAGCTGGGGTTGGCGGTGGTGCCGCCGGAAAAGCCGGAAATAGTGCCGACCACGCCTTTTACATGGTCGAAATCTTTTTCGACGCTCCAAAAACAGCCGCCCGCAAACAGGGCAGTTTGCAGGTTTTTGGCTTGGGCTGGCAGTACGGCAAAGCCAATTAGACTGGCGGTGAACAGTAATTTTGCGTGGTTCATGACTGGTTTCCTTTTGAAATCTGCCGCCAAAACACACGTCCGGCGCGTCACTTTCAACTGACAAACCTGTGAGGTCACACCTTCGGGATTTATCGCCCGGAAATTGAAACAAATGATCGCTACAAGGCCATTCTCATTTCAACTTCGTCGTCCACCATCCGGCCGGTCTTTTTGAGACCGAACTTTTCGTAAAATCCAAACGCATTCCTTTCGGCCGGCACAACGCTGAGCACCAATTGCGATTTGCCCCATGCGCGGCCCGTATTCCGCGCAATCTGCATCGCTTGGCGACCATAGCCTTTGCCTTGCTGGTACTGGTCAACCATCAGGCGCCAAACATAGGCGGTATTGCGCGGGTCACCCTCGTCCAATGTTACGCTTGGATGGTCCAGATCGATCATCGCCAGCAAGCCAACGGGGGTATTGCCAACCCAAAGCCCGCGCAGCCAGGCACCGGGCTGATAGGCTGCCTGCGCAATGGTGATGGCGTTGGACGCCACCAGCCGCATCTGGCTGGTTTTGACCGCCAGGGCGATCAGGGCATTTACCGTGTCGCCATTTATGGCGCGCGGCTCGATCACCGCATTCTCCGCACCGTCGGTTCCGCGACGCGCTTGGGCGCGCGTGCGAGGCTGGTTTTGGGCACGGAAGACACGTTCTTGGCCAAGACATTCCGCGCAATATTTGCTTTGGACACCGATGACTTGCCCGCCGCCAGCATGACGGCCGAAACCAGCGCCTGTTTCGCATCGGCCGTGTTGGCATCTCGCCAAGGATTGGAAGCGGGCGCTTCGCTTGGCGCTACAATCTGTGCACTGCCTTTTCTGCGACGAGATCGGTTAAGCAACCAAAGCCCGACCAAACCGACCGCGGCACCGGTGCCCCAAGAATTTGCCCACCCCTCTATCCGCACATCTTCGGATACGCGAAAATTATACAGTATCGGAACCTCGTCGCCGATCAGATATTCGTACGAACTTGAGGCGATATTGGATTTCGCTACATGCGGATTGCCATTGCTGTCTCGGAACAGGAAAGTCGGCCGCGCAGCTGCGCCGTCGCCTTCATAATTCATCTCGGTAATCGTCCCGACTGCCACTTGCGCATCCTTGCTGAAATACCAGGAATTTGCCCCCCAAGCCATGCCGACGACCAGCAAGATCATGCCAAACAAAGCAATGATCAGTCGACCGAGGCTCAATTTCGACTTTACGCTCGGGTCTGTCATGCTGGCATCGCCTCCGTTCATGGATGCGCAAGGTAATTCGGAATCGGACCAAAGGCGACAGGAAACGGATTTGTCGTCCAATATTGACGCATTTTTGGACTTGATGGTCGGTGTTCGCAAAGGTTTCATACCGCTGGCAAGGCCAATTCACTTGGCACAACATTGCCGCGACTGAAGTGGCACAGTTGGGCGGTACGTTTGGCGGAAACGACATCTCGGTGCCTGGGCCGCTGCCTTAAAGAAGGTCAGGAAACGCGTCGATTCCGTGCTGCGATCAGTTTCAATCGCAGTGCGTTGATCTTGATGAACCCCGCCGCATCCTTTTGGTCGTAGGCCCCGGCGTCTTCCTCAAACGTCACGTGTTTTTCAGAATACAGCGAGTGTTTCGACCATCTGCCCACAACCCCGGCGCTGCCTTTGTAAAGTTTCAAACGCACGGTTCCAGTTACATGGTCCTGACTTTTGTCGATCAGGGCCTGCAGCATTTCGCGTTCCGGAGCGAACCAGAACCCGTTGTAGATCAGCTCGGCATAACGCGGCATCAGCTCGTCTTTCAGATGCGCCGCCCCGCGATCGAGCGTGATCGATTCAATGCCGCGATGGGCGGCCAGAAGCAACGTGCCACCCGGTGTTTCGTAAATGCCGCGCGATTTCATGCCGACAAACCGCCCCTCAACCAAGTCAAGCCGCCCAATGCCGTGTCGGCCACCAATTTCGTTGAGAAGGGTCAAAAGCATAGCGGGCGACAAGGCCTTGCCATTCACCGAAACCGCATCACCCTGTTCAAACCCGATTTCCACATATTCCGGCATATCCGGTGCCTTTTCCGGGTCGACGGTGCGCTGATAAACATAATCAGGCGCTTCCTTGGCCGGGTCTTCCAGCACCTTGCCCTCCGAGGAGGTGTGCAGCAAGTTGGCATCCACACTGAACGGCGCGTCACCGCGTTTGTCTTTGGCAATCGGAATCTGGTTTTCCTCGGCAAAAGCCAGCAGCTTGGTGCGGCTGGTCAGATTCCATTCCCGCCAGGGCGCGATCACCCGGATTTCCGGGTTCAGCGCATAGGCCGACAGCTCGAAGCGTACCTGATCGTTGCCCTTGCCCGTCGCGCCATGCGCCACGGCATCGGCCCCGGTTTCCCGGGCAATGTCGATCAGATGCTTGGCAATCAGCGGACGGGCTATCGAAGTGCCCAGCAAATACAGCCCCTCATACAACGCATTGGCCCGGAACATAGGGAATACGAAATCGCGGACAAATTCCTCGCGCACGTCGCGGATGAAGATATTCTTCGGATCAATCCCCAGCAAAACTGCCTTGGCCCGCGCTGGTTCCAATTCCTCGCCTTGCCCCAGATCGGCGGTGAAGGTGATGACTTCGCAACCGTATTCTGTCTGCAGCCACTTCAGAATAATTGACGTATCCAGCCCGCCCGAATAGGCAAGCACGACTTTTTTGGGAGCAGCCATAAACGCCTCCGAAAGGGAAATGTGGGCTGCGTTTAGGGGGTTTTGCGTGAACGGGCAAGCGCAGTTAGTTGACTGATTTGCTTGCCACGACAACGGGTTCCAAAGTTATTGCTGCGGCCGGTGCAGCCAGCCAGTCGGGCCGTGCCGCGATACGATCAATCGGTGAAGATTTGCACACCCCCTCGGTCACCGGCCAGCCGGATTGGGCAGTATCCACGGCGGATGCCAGCTCCATCATGCAATCTTCTGCTGACACATAGGTGATATCCGGCGATGCAATTTCCTCGCACAGCGTCATATCTTCGCTGCACCCCGCAAGAAAAAGATAAAAGACGGCTTCAAACATTTCGTCACACCACGAATCGATTCTGCAAAGTCAACGCGATCAACGCGTTTCTGTTCCGCAATTGCGGCTAAATATGGAGTTGTATTGCGGCGAAAGCAGCCATTTGTCTGTGTTTGACCACTCCATATCTAACCGACTTCAGCGAAAGCAACCCGGCGGCGCCTCTCTATGATCAGCGCTTCGATTCGCGCCAAAAGGTCTTCATAAAGAAGCGCCGCGTTCAATTCGTTGGCCAATGCCAATTTGGTTGGTGGATCAATTTCCAGTTGCACCGCTGCCTGCAGCGCCGCCTCGATCTCATTTGAAGTACGTGCCGGAATTTCCAACGCAACGAAATAATCCATTGTCGCACCCAGCAGTTGGCGCAATTTCTTGTTGTCCACTGTCGCCAGCTTTTCGGGCGTCAGCAGGCCCTTCACGATTCCCGTCGGCCCGTCGATGTCATTTTGATCCGGCAACCGCATCGCTGCTAAAAGGGAGTCGTTGTGGTTTTGCAACTGCACCCGCTGCAAAACCACCTCTGACACTTGCGCTGTCACAATTGTCGCAAAAGCAGCCAAAACAACCCGCAAGACGGTTTTTTTGAAAATGCACGTGCGTTCCGAAACTTCGGCGATAAACATGAAAAAAACTCACTCGTTACGAAAGGCGAATACAACCGCCAATACCCAAGCTTATTCGCAGTCGATTCGGGCGGGAATATGATTGTGTCTTGGCAACTATGCCTTACTTTGCCCCCACAGCGCCGTGCAGCCAAGGATAACAATGCCACTACTCCATTTCGTCCTGCACCCGGGTCCAAGTGATGCCACCCCTATGGTCATTGCCCACGGATTGTTCGGTTCAGCTCGAAACTGGAACGCCATCGCCAAGAAACTGGCGGCCGATCGTCCCATCATCGCGGTCGATATGCGCAACCACGGCGATAGTTTTCATGACCCCGACAATTCGTATCACGCCTTGGCAGATGACCTTGGGTCGATCATCGAACACGCAGGCGGCAAGGCACACCTGCTGGGCCACTCCATGGGTGGCAAGGCAAGCATGGTTTTGGCTTTGAAAAGACCGGAGTTGATAGCAAAGCTGGTCATCGTCGACATTGCGCCGGCAACTTATTCCCACAACCACGACGCCAATTTTGCGGCCATGCGCAGCCTGGACCTCGGCCTTGTAACCCGGCGTGCCGATGCAGACGCTCAGCTTGCGTTGTCAACACCCGACGTCGGGTTGCGAGCGTTTTTCCTGCAAAGTCTGGCGATCACGCCAGAGGGAGCAAAATGGAAATTGAACCTTGAAGATTTGGCAAAAAATGCGGCCAATATCACCGGTTTTCCGAAAACGATCGGTTCATTCCACGGTCCGACACTATTTTTGAAAGGGTCATTGTCGGATTATATCAAGGCCCAGCACGAGCCAAAAATTCACGAACTTTTCCGAAATTCGCGGATCGAGACGGTCGCAGATGCCGGGCATTGGCTTCAGGCAGATCAACCAGCCGAACTGGTTCGGGTGCTTGCTGATTTCCTGAACAGCTAAGGGCGGCCGCTTCGGCCGCCCCAGAGCCCAAAGTTACGGATTCATGCCGCCACCGATGATGGCACCCCCGGCACCGCCAATGATTGCGCCTTCCAGCGGATCATCGGCCACGATAGCGCCCAAAACGGCACCAGCTGCCGCACCGGTCGCAACATCAGGGTCGTTGCAAGCCGACAGTGTCAGCATTGCTGCAAAAGCAAGAACAGCATTCAGGACAAGTTTCATCGAGGGTTTCCCTTGGAAATTGGATTGGTCCAATATCTGATTCATAATCTGCCGCCCATTACAAGGGCAGGCGAAATTTGGCGGTGCGTTATGGCCCTATGACAACACGACCAGAACCATCGAAATCACCGCCAGCAAGGTCACCAAGGCCGCCCAGCATCGCCACAAGACATCGACCGCGCGGCTGATATCGCCCGGCAGCAACGTGCGCCGACCGGAACCGTTCAGATAGGCATCTCGGGTCAATGTGCCGGAATAAGATCGCGGCCCGGACAAAGCGATGCCCAATACGCCGGCCATCGCCGCTTCGGGCCAGCCAGCATTTGGCGAGCGGTGCAAATCGGCGTCGTCGTTGACCGTTTCCCACGCCGAACTCGACCGATAGACCAAACAAATCAGCGCCGCCGTCAAACGTGCCGGAATCCAATTCAAAAGATCGTCCAGCTTGGCTGCCGCCCAGCCAAACTGTGCATAACGTTCGTTCATATGCCCGATCATGCTGTCGGCGGTATTGACCGCCTTGTAAACCAGAATTCCCGGCAGCCCGAAAATCAAGAACCAGAACGCCGGGGCGACGACGGCATCCGAGAAATTCTCCGCCGCACTTTCAATTGCGGCGCGCGCAACGCTGCTTTCGTCCAGTGCCTCAACATCCCGGCCAACGATGTTGGCAACAGATGCGCGGCCCGCCACCAGACTTTCCGCCAGCGCCTTGGCAACAGAGTTGACATGGTCAATCAAGCTGCGATGCGCCAACAGAATGGCGGCGGCCAAGGTTTCCAGCACGCCATAATCGGGAATCCAGGCGATCAGATTGCCTGAAATCGCCGCACCAATCACCAAAGCGGCAACAACGATAGCGCCTTTGATTTTCCGCTCGCGGCCAAAATTCAGCCGGATGTCCAGCCAATCAATCGCTATTCCCATCAGCCTTGTCGGATGTTGCACCTTATTCCACAGCCATCCGGGCTCACCCAAAGCCGCGTCCAATATCAGCGCCACCAGCAGCATTTCGACGTGAGTCATTGAAGAGAATCCAAAGCTTGCACCAAACGCTGCCAGTCCTGCTGCCGCCCCGGCGGTCCAAACCGCAACCAGTCAGGCCGATGGGAAAAATCACGGGTCAGAATGTGATTCCGGGCCAAATGTTGATGGATTTGCGCAGTTTTGGCCGATTTGGCCAAGCTAAACAACGGCGTCCCCCCAACTATTTCCAATCCTGCTTGCGTCAAAAGCCCGTTCAGTCGCGCCGACGATTGGCCCAATCGGGCAATTTCCGCATCGCGCCATTCCAGGTCGGCCAATGCCCTGGCACCAATTGCCAAAGCCGGTCCCGAAACCGCCCAGGGCCCAAGGCTGTTTCTGAGAAAATTGCCAAAGCTAGGGCCACATATCGCAAACCCCAAACGCAATCCGGCCAAGCCCCAGAACTTGCCGAAACTTTTGAGCACGATCAAATTGTCAGCCATTCTTTTTCCAACAACCGAAACGCGCCGCGTTGCGTCAGCAAAACTTTCATCGACAATCACTGTTCCGGTTTTTGGCAATTGGTGCGCTTTTAGTATGCGCCCGTCAGGATTGTTGGGGTTTACCAAAACAGAAATCGCCGCCTGCCCAGAAAAAGCAGCCACCTCATCGACCTGCCAGCCCGCTCTCCCAAACGCCAAGGCATGTTCGGAATATGTTGGCGACAATATTTCGACATTGCCGGTACCCGGCAGATTTGGCAGGGCCGCAATCAGAGACGACGTGCCCGGTGCCAATACGATGTCAAAGTTGTTTGGAACGTTCCAAAACCCGCGTGCGGCCTGCAGCAATTTTGATGCTGCCGCCAAGTCCGGCAACGCCTGCCACGTCGCCAGATCCAGCGGCGGCACCGGATAGGCGTTTGGGTTTATGCCGGTCGAAAGGTCCAGCCAATCGCCGCGCAAACCACCATAAACCGTGATAGCTGCGTCAATTCCGCCACCGTGCTGCACCCCGATCATGGGGCGTTATCATCGGGATACAGCGGCAACCGTGCCCGAAAATGCCCCTTCACCCCTTGGGGCCATTCCCGAAACGGAACATACCCATTCTCGCTTTGCGCGTGTTTGCAGGCATAATCGACGATGGCTTGGGCGGCCTCTTCCAACGGCTCGAACATTCCCAAAACAAACGTCAGTTTCCCGGGCGCTTGCAAGGCGATGTTGCAGGCGTAGTCGCACCCCAGCAGACACGAATGCCGTCTTGTCCGAATCCCTGGGCGCCCCTTTGCGGCCGATTCAACCAAATCCGCCAATATTTCGCCATCGGTCAGCGGTTGTGCGACAGGATCCCAGCCCGACCGCTTGCAAGTGTCGCACAGCGTGATGACAGTATCCAAAACCCGGACTTTCGCTTGAAACTTCGGCCGTCAATAGCGGGTCCACTGCCCACCCTCAAGCCCAAGGCCGGCTATTTTCCGCGACCGGCCTTCCACTCAGTCAAATATTAACTGCCTGTTAAGGAATAGGGTAAATAGTCGTTCACGCAGGCGTATTGGCAGAATAGCCAGGGGAATAACGTGAGAGTCCTGATTGTCCATCACAACGCGGATGTTGCTTCATTTTGGGCGATGTATTTCTCGCGCCAGAATGCCGATGTTCTTGTCGCAAACAACATTGATTCGGCTATAAAATCGCTGCGATTTGACGCGATCAACGTCATCATTCTCGATATGGCACTGCCAATTGGCCAATCCTTTGCCATTTCGGATTATGCCGGTGTATTTCACCCCCAGGTGCCCATCATTGCCATATCAACATCCACATTCTTTTCGGGCACCGACCTTTATGAAATGATGCCAAATGCCCGCGCTTTGATGGCAATGCCGATACAATTGTCCGATTTGAAGGCAATCGTTGATTTTTACGCGACCCAAGTCCCCGACAATATTACAAAACTTCGCGCTGTATCCTAAAGTTCCGCGCAAGTTCCCGTCGGCCTTGGCAGAGCCCTTGCCGTTATTGTCATTGCCCGGCGCGCGCCAACGCACTAGACAGCATTAATGACGACGCCCCAGCCGGGGCCGGAAAGGTGACTGGTGCGCAATCGACCCAAACGGGGTTGCAGCCGGTATCGTCAGACGCCGCCAAGCGCTGCCTTTTCGTTCGTTTTGGATAGGGCACGACATGCGCACACTGTATTTTCTTCCGCTCGGCTTCCTCCCAACCACCGCTTTCGCCCATGCGGGCCACGCGGCGGGCACCGGCCATGACCTGTGGATCATCGGCGCAGCCGTTGCAGCAGCCGCCATTTTCGGCCTGACTCGCAAAGCATGAGCCGTATCGGTGTCATGCTCTGTGGACACGGCTCGCGGGCGCAAAGCGCGGTTGATGAATTCGCGGCCTTGGCCGTGAAATTGCGCCCGCTTCTCCCCGATTACCCGGTTGAATACGGCTATCTCGAATTCGCCAACCCTGTCATCCGCGATGGGCTGGACAAGCTGCTCGAAAAGGGCTGCGACACAATCCTCGCCGTGCCTGGCATGCTGTTCGCCGCCATGCATGCCAAGAATGACATCCCCTCGGTCCTCAACACCTATGCCGCAAAACACGGTATCACGGTCAAATACGGTCGCGAACTGGGCGTTGACCCGAAAATGCTGGAAGCCGCCGCCGCCCGCATAAGCGAGGCGCTGTTTTCAGCAAACGCCCTGCACGGCCACGTTCCGCTAGCCGAGACCTGCCTTGTCGTCATCGGTCGCGGGGCATCGGACCCCGACGCCAACGCCAATGTCGCCAAAGTCGCCCGCATGCTCTGGGAAGGCATGGGGTTTGGCTGGTGCGAAACCGGCTATTCCGGGGTGACGTTTCCCTTGGTTGAGCCGACGCTGAGCCATGTCACACGCCTGGGCTACAAGCGCGTCGTCGTTTTCCCGTATTTCCTGTTCTCCGGCATCCTGATCGACCGCATCTATGGCTTTACCGACCAAGTTGCCGCCGCCAGCCCATCAATCCAGTTCATCAAGGCACCCTATCTGAACGATCACCCTTCGGTTTTGGCCACCTTCGCCGAACGCGTCACCGAGCAACTCGACGGCATCCCGCCGCCCAATTGCGGCCTGTGCAAATACCGCACCCAAGTGCTGGGGTTTGAGCATGAGGTCGGCTTGCCGCAGCAAAGCCACCACCACCATGTCGAGGGGCAGGGGGCGAACGTGGCGGGGTCCAACGTGGCAGATTGCCAGTTGTGCGACACGTTCTGCACTGGGGAGTGTCGGCTGATAGCGGAGGGAATGCACCACCACGGCGACGGCAATTACCACAGCCACGCCACCTATCCGCACGCGAGGCACCCACACGGGCCAGAAAGTGCGCGGCGCAAGTGAGAGCCTACGAAAAAGACGCTGCCGCGATTTACGCCGCCAGCTTCGCCATCGTCCGCGCCGAAGCCCGGCTCGAGCGGTTTCCGGCGAACATGCAAGACCTTGTGGTTCGACTGATCCATTCCTGCGGCATGGTGGAAATCGCCGACCGGCTGGCATTTTCGCCTAATGCGGTCGCCGTCGGCCAAGCCGCGCTTGCTGCCGGCAAACCCATCCTCTGCGACGCCGAAATGGTCGGCTCCGGCATCATCCGGCGGCATTTGCCCGCCGCGAACCAAGTGATCGTCACCCTCAACGACCCCAATCTGCCCGACATCGCCAACACCCGCTCCGCCGCGGCGGTGGAACTTTGGCGCGATCATATCGAAGGTGCAATCGTCGCCATCGGCAACGCGCCAACCGCCTTGTTCCACTTGCTTGAACTGCTCGATCAAGGCTGGCCAAAACCCGCGCTGATCCTAGGTTTCCCAGTTGGTTTCGTCGGTGCGGCTGAATCCAAATCCGAACTTGGCCTTAACCCGCGCGGCTGCGAATTCATCACCCTCAAAGGCCGAAAAGGTGGTTCCGCCATGGCGGCATCCGCCGTGAACGCGCTGGCAGGTGGCCTGACATGACCGCTTGGCTGCACATCATCGGCATTGGCGAAGATGGGCTGGATGGTCTGACTTCGGTTTCACGCACTATTTTGGAAAATGCCGAAATCATCATCGGCGGCGAGCGGCATCATAATTTATCCAATACAATCAAAGCCGTACACCTTTCTTGGCCATCGCCGTTTGATGCGATGATTGAAACCATTCGCGCCCAAAAGGGCAAACGCCTCGTCATCCTCGTCACCGGCGACCCGCTTTGGTATTCGGTCGGGGCGCGGATCACCAAGGCGATTCCGGCCGAGGAAATTATCTTTCACCCGCAGATTTCCGCCTTCCAATTGGCGTCGGCACGATTGGGTTGGTCGATGGCCGATCTGGAAACATTGACCGTCCACGGCCGCGCAACCCAGCAGATGATCCCCTTCATCCAACCCGGCGCAAGGCTGTTAATATTGACCACAGGGTCAGAAACGCCAGCACAAATCGCAGGGCTTCTAACCGAACGCGGCTATGGCAACAGCGCAATGATCGTGATGTCGGCAATGGGCGGCCCGCACGAAGAACGCTTCGACGGCATCGCCAAAAGCTGGGCGCATATCGTGCCCGAATTCAACACACTTGCCGTCCAATGCATTGCCAGTGCCGATGCGCAATTGCTGCCACAAATCCCCGGACTGCCGGATGAAGCTTTCCTCCACGACGGCAATATGACCAAGCGCGAAGTTCGCGCGATAACGTTGGCCAAGCTGATGCCCCAACGCGGCGCGTTGTTGTGGGATGTCGGCTGTGGCTGTGGCTCAATCGCCATCGAATGGATGCGTGCCGCCCGCGATGCGCGTGCCATTGGGATAGAGCCTCGTGCCGATCGACGCGCTATTGCCGCCCAAAACGCCCTGATCCTTGGCACCCCGGCGCTGCACTTGATCGACGGAACCGCGCCAGACGCGCTACAAGGCCTGCCCAGCCCCGATGCGGTGTTTCTTGGGGGTGGGGTAGCCCAAAATACAATCATAGGTTGTATGACCGCCCTGCGACCTCTGGGAAGGGTTGTCGCAAATGCAGTCACTCTGGAAAGCGAGGCCGTTCTTTTGGCCATCCAAGCCGAACATGGCGGCGAACTGGTGCGCATCGCCGTGCAACGCGCCCAACCGGTTGGCGCTTTGACCGGTTGGAAACCTTTCATGCCGGTTACGCAATGGAGCTGGGTGAAAAGATGAGTGTCCCTTACGACAGAGCGCAAGCCAATCCCCTCCACCGCCTGCGGGGGAGGGTTAGGGTGTGGGTGCTGGATTCCCGCCTTCGCGGGAATGACAGCAGTGCAGCGCGTTCTCAACGGTCAATAAATCGATGACGAACGGCACCCTTTATGGCGTCGGCCTTGGCCCAGGCGACCCGGACTTGCTGACCATCAAAGCGGCGCGATTGATTGCCAACGCGAAGATCGTCGCATATCCCGCGCCCGTTGGCGGCACCAGTTTCGCGCGTTCAATTGCCGCCCATTTGATCCCGGTCAACGCCCGCGAAATCGTTATCCAAGTGCCGATGACCCTCGAGCGTGCCCCCGCTCAGGCCGCCTACGACCTTGGCGCGACAGCCGTGCGTGCAGCCCTGCGCAATGGCCACGACGTTATCACCCTGTGCGAGGGCGACCCGCTGTTTTATGGCTCGTTCATGTATTTGCTGGCACGTCTTGCTCCCGACTTCCGCTGCGAAATCGTCCCCGGCGTCACGTCGCTTTCCGCCGCCGCGGCTGCCCTAAGACTGCCGCTGGCGGCACGCAACGACGCCCTGGCCGTTGTCGCATCGCCGCTGTCCGATGCTGAATTGTCCGCGCGAATTTCCGAGTCAGACACCATCGCCATCCTCAAACTAGGCCGCCATCTGCCCCGCGTCCGCACCTTGATCGACAGCCTCGGATTGACTCAAAACGCATATTACGTCGGGCACGCGACCCTGTCCGACCAAATCGCGGTGCCGCTGAAAGATGCTCCGGAAACCGCCCCCTATTTCTCGCTGCTGCTGATTGCCAAAGGGGTCGATCCATGGCTGTGAACCCCGTCGTCATCTGCCTGTCGCGGTCCGGCGAGGCCGCCGCGCGGAGTATTGCAGCCGCGCTCGCAGCGCAACTTCATGGTCGTGCTGGACGGGTTGAGAAGGCCGATGTGTTCTTCGCGAACGCGCTTGATCATGTCCGCGACCTGTTCGCCTCGGGCACACCGGTGATCGGGGTTTGCGCTGCGGGTATCTTGATACGCGCCGTCGCGCCGCTCCTTTCGGACAAGTTTCGCGAACCGCCCGTGATCGCCGTTGCCGATGACGGTTCAAGCGTTGTACCCCTGCTGGGCGGGCACCACGGGGCCAATCGCCTGGCCAGTGAAATCGCCCGTGCTTTGGGTGTTAATGCTTCGATTACCACTGCGGGCGATTTGGCACTTGACGTTGCCCTCGACGATCCGCCGGACGGGTGGCGGCTGGCCAATCCTGAGGATGCAAAGGATGCAATGGCGGCCCTGCTCGCTGGCGGCGGTGCAGCAGTTGACGGAGACGAAGCGGCAAAGGCCGGCTGGCTGGCCAATTTACCGGCCGGCAATGCCCTGCGCTTAACGGTCACGATGGAACGTGTATCCGGCCTTTCCACCAACCATCTTGCGTTTCATCCAATCCGCGCGACGCTTGGCGTCGGCTGTTCGCGCGACTGTCCACCGCAGGAATTGGCTACGTTGGTGGAGGGCATGCTTGCGGGGGCCGAACTCTCGCCATTGGCAATCGCGGCGATTGCCACGATTGATCTCAAGGCTGACGAACCGGCAATCCTGCACCTCGCCCGATCACTCAATTTGCCATTGCGGTTTTTCTCCGCCAGCGAACTCCAAGCCGAATTCCCACGGCTCGAAAACCCGTCTGACGTCGTCTTTGCCGAAGTCGGCTGTCACGGCGTTGCCGAAGGCGCAGCGCTGGCGCTGGGCGGGCCGGATTGCAGTCTTTGGTATCCCAAGGCCAAGTCTGCCAATGCCACCTGTGCGCTCGCCGTATCGCCCCAGCCGATCGCGACAATGCGAGGTAAACCGCGCGGGCGATTGTCGATCATCGGTATTGGTCCCGGGCAATCAAGTTGGCGTACGCCGGAAGCTTCAAAACTAATCGCCAACGCCGATGAACTGGTGGGCTATGGTCTTTATATTGACCTGATCGGCCCGCTTGCGGCCGGCAAGCCCCGCTCCGATTTTCCCTTGGGAGGTGAGGAAGACCGCTGCCGCTACGCGTTGGAACAGGCAGGATTGGGCCGCAATATCGCCCTCATCTGTTCAGGCGACGCCGGAATCTATGCAATGGGCGCGCTGGTTTTTGAACTGCTGGACCGTGATGGCTCCAAGGGCGGGGTTTCGCCCGCCGCGCGACGGGTCGAGGTCGTATCCGCACCCGGCATAAGCGCCATGCAAGCCGCCGCCGCCCGCGTCGGGGCGCCCCTTGGACATGATTTCTGCGCTATATCGTTGTCGGACTTGCTAACCCCGCGCGACCAAATCCTGCGCCGGTTGAAAGCCGCTGCCGAAGGCGATTTCGTCATCGCTTTCTACAACCCCGTCAGCGCCAAACGCCGGACACTGTTAGACGAGGCCCGCGCCGTTTTGCTGCAACACCGCCCTGCCGGCACGCCGGTATTGCTGGCAAGTTCGCTGGGCCGCCTCGAAGAATCCGCCCGTTTGCGCACCCTCGAAACCCTGCAAACCGAAGAAGTCGACATGCTGACGCTGGTCATCGTCGGTTCCAGCCAATCCAGACTCACCCAAACCGGCGACGGCACCCGCATGTACACCCCACGCGGCTACGCCCGCAAAATCGACGGTGATTTGTCGTGACGGTGCATTTCATTGGTGCCGGCCCCGGCGACCCGGATTTGCTGACTATCAAGGGCAAACGGCTGATCGAAAGCTGCGAAGTCTGCCTTTATGCCGGTTCGCTGGTGCCCGCAGCGGTCGTTGGCTTCGCGCCCAAAACCGCCCGCGTCCACGACACTTCCAGCATGACGCTGCAGGAGACCCACGCTGAAATTGTCGCCGCGCACGCCAAGGACCAGAACGTCGCCCGTGTTCATTCCGGCGACCCGTCGCTGTATGGCGCGATTGCAGAACAAATCCGCCTGCTGAAGGCCGATAACATTCCTTTCGACATAACTCCGGGCGTACCGGCCTATGCCGCTGCTGCCGCGGCTTTGGGGCAAGAACTGACTATACCGGAGATCGCCCAGTCGATCATCCTGACGCGGGTGAATGGCAAGGCGACAACTATGCCGTCGGGCGAGACGCTAGCGAATTTCGGCCGTACCGGCGCAACTTTGGCAATTCATCTGGCCATTCGCCAACTGCGCGAGATCGAACGCCAGCTGGCTCCGTTCTACGGTGCTGATTGCCCGGTGGTGGTGGTCTTCCGAGCGTCCTGGCCCGACCAGAAAATCATCAGGGGCACGCTGGCGACGATCCACGCCCTTGTGCGCGACGCAAAAATCACCCGCACGGCATTGGTCTTGGTCGGTCCCGCCCTGAACGAAAGCGCCGATTTTCGCGATTCCGCTCTGTATGACGGGGCAAAACCGCACGTTTTGCGGCCACAAAGGCGTCCAAACCCGTCGTAAACCTGTCACCATTCCAGACTATCTTGACCCGAATCGCAATGCGGCTCACCCTTGGTTTAGTAAAGAGTTTGGGGGAAGTATGGATTCGTTTTTGTCTCGAGAAGTCATCGAGGGCATGGACCGTGCCCGGATGGCGGCCTTGAAAAAGAAAAATCGCCTGCGCCTGATCGCTGACGGCGAAACTTACCCGGTCCTGCGCCTTTGGGAAGATGGTTTCACCATGGACGCCACGCACAAGGCGCATCTGCACGGGCTTGTTGATCTTTATGACGGCGGCCGCCACCTGTCGACCTGCCTGATCATCCATTCCGAACCGGATGGTGCGAACATGCACTACGAATTCAAGCGCAAGACCGATGCGGTCGAAGCCCCGCCGGTTGATTTTGACGTCAACGAAAACGCACCGGTGGCTTTGCTGCGCTAGGCTTGCAAGGCCGCGATTGAGCGTTCAAACAGGTCGATATGTTGACCCTGTCGGCCGTATCCGAGTCTTTCCCATTGGCCCGCGCTTTTACCATATCGCGCGGCTCCAAAACCGCCGCCGATGTTGTGACGGTTACCCTCAATTCCGGGGGCATTGCCGGGCGCGGTGAGTGTGTGCCCTACGCCCGTTATGGTGAAAGTATCGACTCGGTGATCGCCGGGATAAGGAGTTTGTCGGACAATTTTGGCCACGAAGAATTGCAGCACCTGCTGCCCGCAGGCGCAGCACGCAACGCAGTCGACTGCGCATTGTGGGACTTGCAGGCGAAAAAATCGGACCGCCGGGTTTGGCAATTGACCGGATTGCCCGAACCGAAGCCGGTGGTTACGGCCTTCACCCTTTCGCTCGACCACCCCGAGAACTTGGGTATCCAGGCATCGAAAAACGCCCATCGACCGCTGCTGAAAATAAAGCTTGGCAGCGAGAACGACATCGCGCGGCTGGAGGCCGTGCGCCATGCCGCGCCAAAGTCGCGTCTGATTGTTGACGCCAATGAAGGGTGGAGCGCAGATTTCTACCGCGAGATTGCTCCAGTGTTGGTGCGCATGGGCGTGCTCTTGGTGGAACAACCCTTGCCAGCCGGAAATGACGGGGCACTGGCCGAAATCAACCGCGTTTTGCCGGTTTGTGCCGATGAAAGCTGCCACGACCGCAGCTCTTTGGAACACCTCAAGGGCAGGTATGACTTTATCAACATCAAACTGGACAAGGCCGGTGGCTTGACCGAGGCGCTGGCATTGCGGCAGGCGGCACTGGCACAGGGATTTGGCATCATGGTTGGCTGCATGGTCGGCACGTCTTTGGGCATGGCCCCGGCGGTTTTGCTCGCCCAGGGTGCTGCCTTTACCGATCTTGATGGTCCGCTGCTTTTGGCCCGTGACCGCGCCAATCCGCTGCATTATGACAGCGCCGGGGTGCACCCGCCGGAACCGAGGCTATGGGGTTGAAATGAACCGGATCGTCTATGTGAATGGCGAATATCTGCCAGAAAGTCAGGCCAAAGTTTCGGTCTTTGATCGTGGCTTCCTAATGGCCGACGGCGTGTACGAAGTCACCGCCGTGCTTGATGGCAAGCTGCTCGATTTTCCAGGTCATTTGACGCGTCTGGCGCGCTCGCTTTCGGAACTGCAAATCGACGCGCCCGTTGATGACAGCGACTTGCTGCATATTCACCGCGAAATGGTGCGGCTGAACAAGCTCGACGAGGGCATGATCTATCTGCAAGTGACCCGCGGCGTTGCTGACCGCGATTTCGTTTGGCCCGAAGGTGCCAAACCGACGCTGGTCTTGTTCACGCAGAAAAAGGAAATTGAAGAAACAGAGCAAGCGCGCACCGGCATCAAAGTTGCCACCATCGCCGACATCCGCTGGGCGCGGCGTGACATCAAGACGGTGCAATTGCTGGCGCCGAGCTGGTGCAAGATGCAGGCAAAAGCCAAAGGCGCAGATGACGCGTGGATGGTTGAGGATGGCTGCGTCACCGAAGGCACCTCCAACAACGCATGGATCATCACAAAAGACGGTCAGATCATAACCCGCGACCTGACCAATTCAATTTTGCACGGCATCACCCGGGCGGCGGTCATTGACTATGCGCGAGCTGCGGCTTTCGCGATTGTCGAGCGCCCTTTCACCGTTCTTGAAGCGCAAAGCGCCGCCGAGGCATTTATCACCGCCTCGTCCACCTTCGTCTGCCCGGTTGTGCAGATTGATGATGTGAAAATTGGCAACGGTATGCCGGGTGTCACAACGCTGAAACTGCGCGAGCTTTATATCGCGCAGAGCCGCAAAAGCGCGATATGACCTAGTCGCATTCGGCGAACCCGTCGGACAACCCCAAGAATAAAGACGCTGGATAGCTGTCCGAAGGTTCCAGGCCCCTGCCCAACGGATCAAGCGACACGGTTTCAATGTCTGGAAACAGATTTCTGGCCGACCTGCTGCTTTCCGATTCGTCGATGATCAGACAGATCACAGGCGCAAACTCGATCTTGGCGGTTATGCCGGAAATCGTGCGCGCGCCGACTTGTTTGGCATCGGATGTGCTTAGAAAGCCGATGGATTTCAGACCAAACGCTTTCTCAAAATATTGAAACGAGTCGTGGTTGTATATGAATCGCGAATCCGTCAGGTAAACCAGCCGGTCCTTGACGCTGAGAACAGCCTCGGCCAATGCCAGCTTGGCCTCCTGAGCATTGGTTTGATACTGATCAGCGTGATCCGGGTCGATTTCGATCAGAACCTCGGCAATGGCGTCAAGAAACAGCGCCGAATTTCGCGGGTCCAGCCAAACATGCGGATCCCTGCCCGAACCGTGCTCGCGCACGTCGACTGCTGGCTCCAAAGGCTCGCCGGATATTTCTGCCAGTATCTTTGCATCGGCATCATCCGCCGCCGCATTCGCAGTGTCTTCCAGATCGCTTTCCAGCGAATTGTCCTCTGTCTGGAAAAAATCGGCGTCTTCTTCAACCTTTGGCTCTTCTGGCTTCTCCAGCACCGCTTGCGCCTGTTCTTCGTCGGAAGCCAAAGTCGCGGGCTGGCGAATGTCGAGCAAGCGAACGTCGGCGAGGTCCGCCAACACAAGCCACTGCGCATTTGGCTTTTGGAACTCAATTCCCTTCTCTAGCCAAGGCTCCATGTGCTGGCCTACAGACACCAACAGATCGGCCGCCAGCAAGCTGCGCAGCCGCGAGGGGCGCAGAATGGCATGATGCACGGACTCGTTTTGTGACAACAACAACTCCGGCTCGCCCACGCCTGTCATGACAGTCTGCACCAAGTCAAAGACCGGCTTGATACTGGTCACCACAAACGGACCGTCGGCATGGGCGAATGCCGGCAAAACAATGAATAGCGAGGCAAGGAACTGGCGCAAATCACTCTCCCAGGATTTCCGCTTTCGGCTATCCTAACAGTTATAATGTAACAACTCTAAAATCATCCATGCGGGTCGGTCCGATCAAACTGCTCTTTGGCCGCGTCTGTTGCTTCGCGTTGGTGCAAGGCTTGCCACTGGTCATAAGGCATCCCATAGACAATTTCGCGGC